>NZ_BAAATK010000022.1:0-118636 GCF_039533365.1 Streptomyces glaucus | reverse complement strand
GCCCTGAAAGGGCAACCACCCGCCAGCCGCGTCCCCAACCTCACGGGTCAGTACAGCTAGCCGAGCACGTTGCCTGCAAGGAGCGGCGGCCGGAGCAGGTGCGGGTGGAGCTGCTGACCCGTTGCCGTACGGAGTCCATCGAGCCACCCACCCCTGGGCGGTGCAACCGAATCGTAAAGGCGGCGTTGCGGGCCGCCGAGGAGACGTTGACGGCGCGGATCTCGGCAAGGCTCACGGTAGAGAACACGGAGCGGATCATGGCCCTGGTCGCTGGCGCCGACCAGGCGGACGACGCGGTGCCCGGTGACGCCGGTGCAGCTGGGGGCGAAGACGGTGTGCCGGTCCTGGGGAAGATCAAGGAAGCGCCCGGCAACGTCAGCCTGGAGACGATGCTCAGCGAGATCGACAAGCTGCCGGCGGTCCGGGCGGTCGGGCTGCCTGCGGATCTGTTCGCGGACGTCGCGCCGAAGGTGGTGGCCGGATGGCGGGCGCGGGCCGCGGTGGAGTCGCCTTCCCATTTACGCACGCACCCGCTGCCGTTGCGGGTGACCGTGCTGGCCGCGCTGCTGCACGAGCGCGAGCGGGAGATCACCGACACTCTGGTGGAGCTGCTGATCTCCACGGTGCACCGAATCGGCGTGCGGGCGGAGAAAAAGGTCACTGAGCAGCTGGTCAACGCCTTCAAGAAGGTGTCGGGCAAGGAGAACATCCTCTTCAAGCTTGCCGAGGCGTCGATCGGCGAGCCGGAAGGCACGGTCCGCGAGGTCGTCCACCCGGCGGTGTCCGGCGGTGAGCAGACGCTGCGGGAGCTGGTGCACGCGTTCAAGACCCGGGGACCGGTCTACCGTCGGACGGTGCAGACGACGTTGAAGGCGTCGTACACCAACCACTACCGGCGCGGGCTGATCAAGCTCCTGGACGTACTGGAGTTCCGCTCGTCCAACCACACCCATCGGCCCGTGATCGAGGCCATCGAGGAGGGCCTGAACGTGATGAGGAGGTCCTGAACGTGATGGAGTCCTCCAACGGCGCGAACTCCGTGATCGCCTACGGCAAGGGTGGGGAGATCGCTTCCAACCGGCGCGACGAGCAGGAGGTGTTCGTGCTGTGCGTGCGGATTCTGCAACCGGCCCTGGTGTACGTGAACACCCTGATGCTCCAGGACATCCTCGGCGAACCGGAGTGGGCGGATCTCCTCACACCCGCCGACCGGCGCGGCCTGACCCCGCTGTTCTGGTCCCACGTCCGGCCCTACGGTGAGGTGAACCTCGACATGGACGCCCGCCTCCACCTCGCCGCGGCCTCCGTACCGGGCCCCCGGGCCCAGGCCGACCAGGCCGAGCGATCCGTCGCGGAGAACGCGGTGTGAACCTGCGCCTGTACATTCGAAGCGGCGTCCGAAGCCACCTCTTATGGCTTCGGACGCCGCTTATTCGTGGTGCGCTGTCGGGTCAGGTGGTCGGCTCGGTCTCGGCGTGCTTGAGATCGAACCTGACGAACTCGATCTGGGCGACGGGGATCATCAGCTCGTCGGCTGTCTGCTGGATGAAGTGGTCGCGGCGGCGAGCGCGGTGAGGCGGCGGCGTCGCGGCCGAATTCGAACGCGTTCTGCGTTGCTGCCACCGCTTTCTTGTCGATCAGCGCCTTGCTCATGCGACCGAGACGCAGGGCGTGAGCATTCTCAGCCCTGCACGCGAGTCAGCTTTCGTCCGATTGGAAGAAGCGCGGGCCGTTTCCCCGGTCTGCGCAGTCGGTCGAGCAGGCCAGGTCGCGTTGTGCCCGGAGCTGGGCCAGACGAGTGCTCAGCGTGCGGGTGATGTGCTTGTAGCTGTCGCTGCCCGGAGTGAGGCGTAGCGGGGCGGGTTCCTCAACGACGCTGGCGATCATTGCGTCGACCATCTTGCCTGGGTCGCCCGGCGAGTGGAGCGAGGTGTCGTCGAGAATGTCATTGATCCTGCGGGAGGGTGAGGCGTCATAGGCAGGGATACGGGGCCCGACCCTCGCGCTCCTGTTATGGAAGCCGGTGCGCGCACTGCCGGGTTCGACGATCGTGCAGCCGATCCCGGACACGGCCACCTCCTGCGCAACCGTCTCCATGTACCCTTCGATACCCCACTTCGTCACGTATAGAGCGAGCTGCCGGGAATCGTCACCTGGCCTCCGAGGTTGGAGACCTGGAGGATGCGGCCGTGACTCCGCTCGCGCATGTGGGGAAGGACCGAGTGAACGAGCTGGATTGATCCGATCAAATTGGTGTCGATCTGGTGGTGGACCTGTTCGTCGGTTACCTCCTCGGCGGCGCCCAGCAGCCCGTAGCCGGCGTTGCTGACGACCACGTCGATGTGGCCCATCGCGGCCCAGGCGGCGTCGGCCGTCGGCCGGATCTCGCCGGTGTGTGTCAGGTCGAGAGCGGCGAGCCACAGCCGGTCGCCGTATTGGGCCTTGAGGTCGTCGGCGGCTGAGAGGTCCCGAAGTGTGCCAGCGACGCGATCGCCGGTAGCGAGCAGCTTTTCCGTCATCAGGCGGCCGAAGCCGCTGCTGATGCCGGTGATGAACCAGGTTTTCATGGGTGGTTTCCTCCCCCGGGGGGTGAAGCGGCGGGAGGATGTCCCGCCCCGCGTGCGCCTAGCGCTTGTCGACGACAAGCCCGCCGTTCAGGATCACTATGCTGAGGTCGCGAAGGTTGCTGATGTCCGCAGTGGGATCAGCGTTCAGCACGAGCAGGTCGGCGCGCTTGCCGGGGGCCACCGTGCCGAGGTCGGGGCGGACACACTGCCGCGACGCGCCGCTGGTGCCTGCGGCCAGCACCTGGGTGGGCGTCATCCCGGCCGCCACCATGAGTTCGGCCTCGTCCAGGCTGTTGGCTCCGAATAGGCCCCGACCGCTGAAGGTGTCGCTGCCCAGCGCGACGTGCACGCCGGCCTCCGCGACCTTCTTGAGATTGCCACGGGCGTCCGGGTGGGCATCGTCGATCCAGAGCGTGGGCGTGTAGGTGATGCCGTGTTCGAGCATCAGGTCGATGAGCGAGTGGTCGGTGAGGGGCTCGACGGTGACACCGTGCTCCAGGCCGTCCGCCCCAGCCTCGATCGCCTCGCGTGCCGCGGCTTGCTGGGTGGTGTGGACGGTAACCCGAAGGCCCCGCTCGTGCCCGGTCTCGATGCCCGCCCGAAGGAGATCGAGGGGAAGCCGTTCCAACTCGACACCACCAGGAAAGGCAGGATTCTGCCAGAGGTACTTCGGCCCGCCGGCGTGCGCACACGCGCCTTCCGACAGGAGTTTGACCGCGTCCACCTTGCGGTCAGCGAGGTGGTGCACCAGGGCGCGGATCTGCTGCACGCTGTCGACCTCTCCCGTGAAGCGCTCGCGCGCCCAGGGGTTGCCGCTGAAGACAGTGGCGGCGGGATGCCCGTCGCGTCCGGTGATACCGCAACCGGTCGCCAGCAGTCGCGGGCCCCGTAGCGTGCCCGCGGCGATTTTCGCCCTCGTGTCCAGAATTCCGTCCGTCGGATCGCCCACCGACTTGATGGTGGTGATCCCGTGGTCGAGGAACAGTTCGAGCCTTCCGGGAAGTTCGTTCTCCTCGAAGGCCCGCATCGAATCCGGATCGGAGACCGCGCGCACGTCGTAGAAGTGGATATGAGTGTCGATCAGGCCCGGCATGACCCATCCTTCGGCCGCATCCACCTCCTGCCTGCCCCTGAGCGGCTGAGCCGAGACGGAAGCGATCTCTCCGCCATTGATGGCGACGTCGTACAGACCGGCGAGCGCCTGGCGGCCGTCGAAGACATGTGCGCGACTGATCACGAGGTCGTAGGTCGCGGGGCCAGGAGCCCCCGTGCTCGCAATTGCTTCGGATTCCTGGGGCATCGCTCTCACTCCTGGTGCGTTCTGAGCAGGTGTTCGGGCCGCAGTGCACGCGGACGGATCATGCGGCTGCTGGCATCGGGAGCCAGGAGGGCCCCGGAGGGCCCGGACCGGAAAAACTGTAACTAAACAAGTTGCAGTTAAGTCATGCATCATGACGCAGGGCAGGTATGCGTCAGCGCCTGATCAGTGATTCCTCGGTTCGTTGCCGGAGGCCAGTATCTGATGCAGCAGACCGGCGATCGTCGTCCTGCCGAGCTGTTCCTCCAGGGCTCGTTCCGCGCTCCGGAACTCGACGTCAAGCAGGTCGCCGATGTTGCGTCCGACCTCGCACGCCCCGCTGGGCGGATGGGTGTACCGCGAGAAGATCTGCCCTTCCTCGACGGCGGCGTACGCGTCATAGAGCGTGATGTCTCGCGGGGCGCGAGCAAGGGACCAGCCGCCCCCCGACCCTCGGCGGACCACACCAGGTGAGCGTCTCGCAAGCGACCGAGGATACGCCGCACGAGGACTGGATTGCTTTCAAGGCTGTCCGCGATCTCCGTGGAAGTCAACGAGCCCCCACGCCGGTGCGCCAGCATCGCCAGCGCGTGAATCGCGACCGCGCTCCTACTGCTGAGCCCCGCCATCTCCTACTCCTTGCCGTCACCGGTTAACTGCAACCATAGCAGTTTCAGTTGGAGCGATAATCAACCGAGTTGCCTTGAAGGGGTATGACTCAGGTGAGAGCCCCAAAGGGGCCATGGGATGAACTTGAGGATTCGACCGCCGCAGTAAATGCCGGATTTACTGCGGCAGGGCCTCTACGGTGATCACCGCGACCTGCGGCGGGGCGTTCCGGCCGCCGGGGCGAGGTGTACGCATTTGCTGCGGTAGCGCTGGAAGGGCGAGGCGGGCATGACGATCGAACCAGCGACCGACCTCGGGAGTAGGGGCGCGCTTCGGCTGCCGCGCGCCCGAGTGGTGCCCCTATCCGCCCCGCCCTCGTCGTACACCGCGGCGGTCGAGCGGTACCTCACCGGCGCGGGCATCGCGAAGTCCTCCGCACGGATCTACCGGATCTCGCTCATGACATGGGGGTGGATGCTCGCCAGCGAACCCGCGCCGACCGGACCCGCCCGCCGGGGCGCGAAGCCGCCCATCTTCCCCGTCGCCGCGATCGACGACCCGACGCTGCCGGAGGTCCTGGCCGAACTGGCGGCGGCGCGGGCGGACGCAATGGACGCCGACACCGTCAACCGGGAGCTGTCCATCGCACGCAAGGCGATCGGCTGGTGGCAGCGCCAGGGCTGGGTCGACGGAGATCCGACGATCGGCATCGAGCGGCGGCCGGCGCCACCGGACCGCACCAAGGCCCTGGCCGAGAACCAGATCGCCGCCCTGTGGCGCCTGGACGTCGGGCTCAGGGAGAAGACGTTCTGGAAGCTCCTCTACGAAAGTGCCGCACGGGCAGATGAGGTGCTGTGCCTGAACGTAGAAGACCTGTATCGGCAGGACAAGCGCGGCAGGATCACCGCCAAGGGCGGGGCCACCGAGTGAATTTACCAGCAGTCCGGCACCGCCCAGCTCCTGCCCCGCCTCATCGCCCGCCGCACCTGCGGCCCGCTGTTCCTCACCGACCGCAAGGCCCCGGCCGGAACGCCCACGCTCGACGTGTGCCCCGAGACCGGCCGGGCCCGCCTCTCCTACCGCCGGGCCGAAGAAATTTTCGAGGAGAACACCCGTCTTCTGGCCAACCCTCTCGCCTCACCCGAGGACATCGAGGACCTGGACGGCTTCACGCTGCACCGGCTACGCCACAGCGCCCTGACACACGAAGCGGAGGGCGGCACCTCCACCCCCATGCTGCCGGCCCGCTCCCGCCACGCCTCCGTCCGATCCCTGGAGCGGTACGCCTGTCCCGGTGTCGACGCAGTCGCCCGACACGTCGCCGAGCGCGACCCCGCAGCATGTCGCCGCACGTGACGCCCCTCGTTTGCGGCTGGTGACAGCGTTCTTACTGGCACCCCGGATCGACCGCGGGCTCGACGCGCTGCGGGACGCCGACACGATCATCGTGCCGGGCCGCTCCGAGGAGACCGGTCCGCCGTCGGAGCGCGTCCTGGCCGCCCTGCGGCAGGCGGCCGGGGCGGGCACCCGCATCGCGTCCGTGTGCGTGGGCGCCTTCGTGCTGGCCGAGGCCGGGCTGCTGGACGGGCTGCGCGCCACCACGCACTGGTACGCCGCCGGGGAACTGGCCCGCCGCTATCCGCGCGTCGAGGTGCAGCCGGACGTGCTGTACGTCGACAACGGGCAGATCCTCACCTCCGCGGGTGCCGCCGCGGGCCTCGATCTGTGTCTGCACATGATCCGGCGGGACCTGGGGTCGGCCGTCGCCGCGCACGCCGCCCGCATGTGCGTCATGCCGCTGGAACGGGAGGGCGGGCAGGCGCAGTTCATCGTGCACGAGCTGCCGCCCGTGCCGCGGGGCTCGGCCCTCGAGCCGCTCGTGGAGTGGATCGAGGACAACCTGGCCCACGAGATCACGCTGGGCGCGATGGCGGCCCGCGCCGGGACGAGCGAGCGCACCCTGAGCCGCCGGTTCCGCGAGCAGACGGGCACCACGCCGCTGCGGTGGCTGCTCCGGGCGCGCGTACGGCGGGCCCAGTACCTGCTGGAGAACAGCGATCACCCGGTCGAGAGGATCGCGCAGCAGGCCGGCTTCGGTTCGCCCACGCCTTCCGGGAACGCTTCCGCAAGGTGGTCGGCACCACCCCGTACGCCTACCGCACGGCGTTCCACGGGAAGCGGGCCGCCCGCGCGGAGCGTGCGCAGGGCCTGTCTCGCGGTTCAGCCCCGGAACCGGGCTGAACCGCGAGACAGGCCCTGTTCCGGCGGCGTCAGACGGCCAGCGGCAGGCCGCTCTCGTCCTCCGGCTCCGCCGTGGCGGCGGTCGTCCGCCCCTTGGTGAGCAGCAAGGCGTCCGCCTTGGCGATCGCGTCGTGGATGCTGGACGTCCCCATCGTCACGCACAGCGTGTAGCTGACGTCCTCCAGCTCGCGCGCCGCCGTCGGTGTCGCCTGCTCCGCCTGAGCGATCCGCAGCGACGCGTACCGCGTCAGCAACTCCCTGATGACCTTCGGGTCCGGTACGAGCACGAAGCGCCCCTCTCTCGATTTTCGCTGCGTATGCCCGGACCGGGCCGAAACATTCGCTCTCCGCCCCCGCCTGTTCGAAGCTGGCCAAAAACGTTCGCTCACTGACCGATTACCGACCTTTTGAGGTGGAGGATCTACCGAAAAGGGCGTAGAACGACTCGCTTCTCCAAACCCCGCGGCCCGGCGGAACGGAGACGCCTCCGCTCCCGGACTCCGCGGCCCGGCAGAGCGGGAGCGTCTCCCCTCCCGGACCCCGCGGCCGGCCCGAGCGGAAGACCCCGCCCCCTTGGCCGAGCGACCCGCCGACGGGCCGCTCCGCCCGCCGTCCCACCGCCCCGCCGCTCCGTCCACCGCCCCGCCGCCCTCGCCACTGCGGCCTCCGCCGCACCGGCCGCGACGCCGGCCGTGCCCGCGCCGCCCGTCGCCGCCGTACGCGAGGCGGCGGCCCGCGGTCGGCCCCGCCGCCGGGCAAGGTCAGGCGACCTGGCCGCTGTGCAGTGCCGTGTAGGCCCCGCCCCGGCGCAGGAGTTCCTCGTGCGTGCCGATCTCCTGGATCCGGCCGTCCCCCATCACCACGATCCGGTCCGCGCCCCGCACGGTGGACAGCCGGTGGGCCACGACGAACGTGGTGCGCCCGCGCAGCAGCCGGGCGAGCGCCTGCTGGACCAGCGCCTCCGACCGCGTGTCCAGCGCCGAGGTCGCCTCGTCCAGGACGAGGACCTTGGGGTCCCGGATCAGGGCGCGGGCGATGGCCAGGCGCTGCCGCTGGCCGCCGGACAGCCGTGCGCCGTGCTCGCCGACCAGGGTGTCGAGGCCCTGCGGCAGCCGGTCGACGAACTCCAGCGCGTTGGCGTCGCGCAGCGCCGCCCGGACCGCCTCCTCGTCGGCGTCGTCCATGCCGTAGGCGACGTTCTCCCGGACCGTGCCGTCGAAGAGGACGGACTCCTGCGGCACCACGGACACGAACCGCCGGTAGGTGCGCAGGTCCAGGGTGTTCATGTCGGTCCCGTCGAGCAGCAGCCGGCCCGAGGTGGGGCGGATGAACCCGATGACGAGATTGAGCACGGTGGACTTGCCCGCGCCGGAGGCGCCCACCAGGGCGATGGTCTCGCCGGGCCGGACGGCGAGGGTGAAGTCGCGCACGGCGGGGCGTCCGCCGTCCTCGTACGCGTAGCCCACGTGCTCGAAGGTGATCTCCCCGCGCAGCGCGGCCAGTTCGGCCTTGCCCTCGTTGTCCTCCAGTTCCGGGGCCTGGAGGACCTCGCCGACCGAGCGGACGGATTCGAAGCCCTTGGTGACGACCGGGGCGAGTCCCGCCAGCGTTGTCGTGGAGTTGGTGAGGGTGGTGAGGAAGGCGCTGAGCATCACGACGTCACCGGGGGTGACGCCCCAGACGTCGTAGTAGGAGACGAGGGCCGCGCCGGTGAGGACCAGCACGCCGACCACGTTGAGCACCACCCAGGCCAGCGAGGCGAACCGCCCGTTGACCAGGTCGAGCCGCATCCCGGAGGTCAGCAGCCGGCGCAGCGTGCCGTCCATGCGGCGCAGCGCCTTTCCCTCCAGGCCGTGGGCACGGGTGACCGGAATCAGACGGGTCATCTCCGTCACCCGGGAGGACAGGGCCTCGACCTCGTGGCGGAAGTGCTCGTTGTGGGTGCGCAGCCGGGCCCGGAGGCGGGCCACGAGGAGGGCCGCGGCGGGCACGACGACGAGGAAGACCGGCAGGAACTCCGGGGTGCGCACGGCGATGATGACGAGACCGCCGGTGAGCACGGTGAGCGCGCCGAGCCCGTTCTCCGCCGTCTGCTGCACCATCTGCTCGACGGTCTCCACGTCGCGCACCACCTTGGCCTGGAGCACGCCGGCGCTGACCCGTGAGTGGTAGCCGATGGAGAGCTGCTGCATGCGGGTGCACAGCGCGGAGCGCAGGGCGGTGCCCATGCGGCGGACGCTGCCGTACAGCAGGCGGACGTACAGCACGTGCAGCGGGTAGTTGACCAGCAGGATGAACAGGATGATCCCGGCGCTGGTCCACAGCCGGCCGATCGGCTGGTGCTGGACGACGGTGTCGATGATGGACGCGGTGATCAGGGGCAGCAGCCAGACGGGGCTGTGCTTGACGGTGAAGACGACGACGGCCGCGGCCAGGCGGTGGCGGTCGGCGCGGAACAGGTAGGCGAGCGTGCGTATCGGGTGCTCGCCCCGGTAGCGGTGGTCGAGCGGTCTTTCCAGCGACGACGCCATCGGCGGTGGTCCTCCCCGGTTGCCGAATCAGGGGCAAGCGCTTTCCTACCCCGGTCGACGGAGAGTGCACCACACCGTCTCGTGCGCGGAGGACCCGCCCCCTCCCCCGAGAGGGGCGGGAGTCACTCCCCCAGCGAGCGGGCCAGTTCCGCGCTGGCCCGGGCGATGCCGGCGTCCTGGTCCGCGAGCAGCTGCCGCAGGGCGCCGCGCCGGGCGTGGACGGCCCGCCGTGCCGCCCGTTCCCACACCACGGGGTTCTCGCGGCGGTTGAGCAGCTTGGGATAGACGGCGGCGGTGTTCTCCCACTGGCGGGCTTCGGCGATGTTCCTGAGGAGCCGGATGATCTGCGCGCGGCAGCTCACGTGGGGCAGCTGGGCGAGTTCCCAGAGGAAGGGAACCGTCGCGGCGGTCGCCTGCTCCACGACGAAGCCGTACTGGCAGATGCGTCTGCGCAGGTCGTCGAGGGCCGAGAGGGCGGTGTCGGGATCTCCCCGGGCGATCCGGTCCAGAAGCAGCGGAACAGCCGCCGCGGAGCCGGTGGAGTCCCGGATCTCGCTCCACGGGACCCGGCTCAGCCCGGCGAGGGGCGCGGCCTTCGCCGTCCCGGTCGGCGGCGTCCCGCGGTCGGTGCGCTCGGTGCTCGGCTGCGGGGTCGGAGCGGTGCGCATGGCGTGGGGCCTTTCCACGGCGGTCGTGTCAGGTGGGGGGACGGGTGGACAACCTGGCCCAGACGGTCTTGCCGGCGGGACGTCTGGGGGCCCACCCCCACTCCTCGGACAGGGCGTCGACGATGCGCAGGCCGCGGCCGTGCTCCTCCAGGGCGGAAGCGTCCGGCGGCGCGTACACGGGAGGGGCGTCGGCGGGGTCGGAGACGCTCAGCGTGAGGCGTCCGGGGTGCAGGGCGATCAGCAGCCCGATCCCGGTTCCGTCCGCCGCGGTCCGCGGGACCGCGTGCGTCACGGCGTTGGAGGCGAGTTCGGTGACCACCAGGACGGCGTCGTCGCTGCGGTGGCCGAGCGACCATCCGCACAGCGTGTCCCGGGTGAAGGCGCGGGCCCGGGCGAGTCCCTCCCGGCCGCACGCGATGCGCAGTGCCGCGGCGGCGGGCAGGCCGGTCGGCTCATGAGGCTTCGGCAGGAGCCGGTCCCCCGGCTCCCCTGCGCGGGGACGTCCGTCGGCCGTGCCCACGGCGCCCGTCCGTGGCGTGAGTCCGCTCAGCGGCCGGAGCGCTCGGTGCGCGGGTAAGAACACAGCAACTCCCTGATGCGACGTCAGGACGGGGCGCCCACACAGGGGTTGACGCCGCAGTTATTATCCACGCTGACAGCGCTCGCGTGCAATTGCACGAGAAATTGCGCGAAAGTCGGCTGGGAGTCGACGGTCCCACGCGAAGGCCCCGCCCCTCCCCCGACGGCCGGTTTCTCGCAACGGCGCACGGCGGGGATCACGAACTGCAAGGAGACTGCGGTGCCACCAGTGCAGAACGGAGTGCGGGCCAGCTCGCTGGACGCCTGCTGGATCAAGAGCCGGCACAGCAACGCCGAGGGCAACTGCGTCGAGGTCGCCCCGATAGAGGGGGGCATAGCGATGCGCAACTCCCGCGACCCGGACGGCCCCGCGCTCGTGTACACCCACGCGGAGGTGGCGGCGTTCCTGGCCGGCGCGAAGGAGGGCGAGTTCGACCACCTGCTGCCGGGCGGCCGGCTGCCGTGAGGCCGCGGCCCCCTGCCGCACGGCGGGAGCCGGCCCTGCGGCGGTCCGGGAAGCGGAGCCCAACTCCCTTGCTGCTACGGGCGGATGCGGCGGGCGTCGATGGGATGCGATAGTGTGATTCCCGATTCTGCCGGTCTGCTGGGAGTCAGGATGTCCACCGCATCGCATCGCATCTCCCGTCTCGAACCGTACCTGGACCGGCCGGAGCCGGCTCCCACCCTGCTGAAGATGCTGGTCGGCGTCCAGCTGGCGGGTTTCCGCGAGGACGCCGGCCTCTCCCAGGAACAGGCGGCGCGCGCCCTGGGGTTCAGCGCCGCGAAACTCTCCCGCATGGAGTCGGGCAAGGGCCGCAGGCCCCCGACCGAGACCGACGTCCGCGCGCTGCTGACGTTGTACGGCACCGAGGAGTACGCGGTGTCGGTGCTGCTCAAGCTGTTGCAGCGGGCCGGGGAGCCGGGGTGGTGGCAGCGCTACGACAAGCGGCTGATGCCGGAGTGGTTCGACCGGCTGGTCGGGCTGCAGGAGGCCGCCGCCACCATCCGCACCTTCGAGATCCAGTACGTCCCCGGCCTGCTCCAGACGGCGTCCTACACGCGTGCCGTGGTGGAGCGGGGCCTGCCGAACGCATCCGCCGGTGAGGTGCAGCGGCGGGTGGAACTGCGGATGCGCCGGGCGCAGTTGCTGTCCCGCCCGGACGCTCCGCAGCTGTGGGCCATCATCGACGAGTCCGTGCTGCTGCGGGTGCTGGGCAGCCGGGAGGTCATGCGCGAGCAGCTCGCGCACCTCGTGAAGATGGCCGGACAGCCCCATGTGACCCTGCAGATCGTGCCGCTGGACGTGACCAACGCCTCGGCGCCCGCCATTCCGGTCACCTACCTGCGCTTCGGTGGCCTCGACCTGCCGGACGTGGTCTACCTGGAGCACATCAGGAGCGCCAACTTCCTCGAGGACCGCGACGAGACGGAGGAGTACCGGCTGGCGCTGGACCGGCTGGCCGACGAGGCGCTCACGCCGCGCGAGTCCCTGCGGTTGCTGCGGGGCACGATGGAGCAGCGCTACCCCGCACGGGAGAAGTGACGGACTCCGCGACGGAAGGGAACTCCTCTACGGAGGGGGACTCCTCGACGGAGGGAAGACGGTCCGCCGCCGCACGAGGAAGAAGCGGCAGCGGCGGGCGCGCGTTCCCCGGACGCGACGACGGCGTCCGGTGCGCCGGAGGCTCCCGGTGCACCCGAGCCGCGTGGCAGGCCGTGCCTAGCGGAGCCGGCCGACGCCGCCGAACTCGATCCACTCCTGGGTGAGCTGACGGGGTATCAGCTCGCTGTCCGGCCGCCAGGTGGACACCTCCACCAGTCCCGGTTCGAGGATGTCCATGCCCTCGAACCACTCGGCCACGTCCTTCTCCTGGCGGACGCGGCCCCAGTGCCCCTGGGTCGTCTGGTCCATGAAGTCGGTGACGAACGCGCGGACCTCGGGGTCCTCGCTGACCAGCTGGCACATCACCAGGTAGCTGCCCGGCACGATGCGTTCGGTGACCCGGCGGACCACGGCGAGCGGACCGTCGGTCTCGCTGTCGGGGATGCAGTGGAAGACCGAGTTGAACAGCACGGCGACCGGCTGCGAGAAGTCGATCAGGCGCTGCGTGTCGGGATGGGAGAAGATGCCGTCGGTGTCGCGCATGTCGGCGTGGATGACCGCGGTGCGCTCGTTCTGCTCCAGCAGGGCCCGCCCGTGGACCAGCACCATCGGGTCGTTGTCGACGTAGATCACGCGGGACTCGGGGTCGACGGCCTGGGCCACCTGGTGCACGTTGTCCTGGGTGGGCAGCCCGGATCCGTGGTCGAGGAACTGCCGGATCCCGTACTCGGCGGCCAGGGCCTTGACGACGCGCTGGAGGAAGCGCCGGTTGTTCAGGGCCAGCGCGCGGGTGCTGGGGACGACCTTGTCGAGTTCCTCGCACGCGGCGCGGTCGGCCGCGTAGTTGTCCTTGCCGCCCAGATAGTGGTCGTACATACGCGCGGCCGTGGGCACGTTGGCGTCGATCTCCGTGGACAGCCGCTTCTCGGTGCGCATCGTTCCCCCAACTCCGTTTTCCCGCCAACCCCGTTGGCCTGACCGAGATTACATCGCAGGAACCGTGCGTTCGCCGAAACCACCTCGGCAACGGCGCACACTTCCGGCCATGCTCCCGGGGGCGCCGAGCCGCCGGCCCGGCGCTCCCTCTCCGCCGCCGGCCCGCCCCGGGCGGAGCCGGGGCGGGCCGGGAACCGCCGTGGTCAGCCGCGCGAGGACAGGTACTCCTCGACGCCGGGCGCGCGGTGGGCGTCCTCCACGCCCACCAGGCCGCCGGTCGCCTTCCGGTCGGGCCGCAGCACATAGGTCTCCAGGCTCGCGGGCCGGGAGACGTCGGTGAAGTCCTGCGGGGTGCCGAGGCCGGTGTCGGCGTTCTTCTGCGAGCGGTGCGCCCGGACCACGTCCGCACGGGCCAGGCTGCCCTCCTCGCAGGCCTTCTCCAGGCCGACGGCGAGCAGGTGGGCGGCGTTGTACCCGGACAGGACGCCGGAGTCGACCGGCGAGCCGGGGTACTTCTTCTCGTAGGCCGCGACCATGCGCCGTACGCCGGGCAGGCCGGAGCTGACGGCCGGGGCGGCGCTCACCACGTGCAGCATGCTCTCCAGCGCGGCCGCCGCGGGGGTCTTCATCAGCTGCGGGGCGAAGCCGGGGGCGCTGCTGACGATCGGCACGCGCAGCCCGCGGGAGGCCGCCACGCCGGCGAGGGAGGCGGTCTGGGCGGGTCCCGCGCTGATCAGCACGGCCTTCACCCCGGCCTTGCGCAGCGCCGACACCTGGGCGGACAGGTCCGTGTCGGTCGCCTTGATCTCCTGGCCGACGACCTTCAGCCCGGCCCGTCCGGCGGCCCACTTCGAGCCCTCCAGCGCGTTGGCGCCGTAGTCGCCCTCGAAGTGGACGTGGCCGATCGAGTCGCCCTCGGCCAGTTTCCCGGTCCGGGTGAGGAAGTCGACGGCGGCGATCATGTCGAGGTCGTAGGTGGTGCCCATGACCTGGACGGCGTCCCGGCCGAGCAGCGAGGCCGCCCAGGCCTGCGGGAAGGTCAGCACCTGGTCCCGTTCGATGTCGTCGATCAGGGCGGTGACCACCGGCGAGCCGATGACCTGCGGCAGGGCCACCACGTCCGGGGCGATGTCGGCGTAGGCGGTGACCGCCTTCTGCACGTCGTAGCCGTGGTCCTTGACGATGATCTCCACCTTGCGGCCGCAGATGCCGCCCTCGGCGTTGGTCTCGTCGGCCCACATCTGCTGGGCCTGCACGATGCTCTTGCCGAGGGTGGCGTAGGGGCCGGTCAGGTCGGTCAGCGCGCCCAGCCGGATGGTGTCGTCGGTGACGCCCGGTCCGGCCTCGACGCCGTCGGCGCCGTCGGCGGCGCCGTCGCCGCCGGCCTTGGAGCTGCAGCCGGTGCCCGCGAGCAGCAGGACGGACAGGGCCGCGGCGAGGACGGTCCCGGTGGTGCGGTGCCTGGGGTGCGTGACGTTCACGGGGTGCGCTCCTTGGCTCGTGCGGCGGGGGCGGGTGGTCGGGGCGGGCCCGCCGCGTCCGGCGGGGGCGGGGCGGGGCGGCGGCGCGCGCGGACGCGGCGGGCCAGGCCGTGCAGGCCGTCGGGCGCGTACAGCAGGACGAGGACGATCGCCGCGCCGTACAGGTAGCGGGCGGCCTCGGTGGGCCCCACCGCGCCCTCGGCGGAGCCGGGCGCCGCCACCAGGGGCAGCTGGTCGGCGTAGCGCGTCATGAGCAGCGGCAGCGCGGTGACGAAGACGGCTCCGGCGACGGCGCCGGCCACGGAGCCCAGTCCCCCGATGACGATCATGGCGAGGTAGTCGACGGAGAGGGCGAGGCCGAAGTAGTCGGGTACGACGCGGCGGAAGGAGAGCGCGAGGAGCACCCCGGCGAGGCCCGCGTACATCGAGGACACGACGAACGCCGCCGAGCGGTACCGGGCCACGTGCACGCCCATCACCGACGCCGCGGTCTCGCTGTCGCGCAGCGCCGTCAGGGCGCGGCCGGGGCGTGCGCGCAGCAGGCCGCGGGCGGTGAACCAGGTGAGGGCGGACAGCGCCAGGCCGAGGTACCACAGCCGCTCCTCGGCGCCGAACGGCACGCCCAGCACGGTGAGTCCGGGATCCCCGGCGGCGAAGGCGAAGCCGCCCGCCTCCAGCGGCGGCACCGACCGCCCGTTGAATCCGCCGGTGACGGAGTCCGCGGTGAGCAGCACGTGGTGGCCGAGGAAGACCAGCGCGAGCGTGGCCACGCCCAGGTAGACGCCGCGCACCCGGCCGGCGACGGGGCTGAACAGCCCGCCGGCCGCGCCGGCCAGCAGCACCGCCAGGACGAGGGCGAGGGCGGGCGGCAGCCCGGGGCCGGGCTCGCCCGCGAGCCAGACGTAGCCGTAGGCGCCGACGGCGAGGAAGAAGGCGTGGCCGAGGGAGAGCTGCCCGGCCGTTCCGCTGAGCAGGTTCAGGCCGACGGCGCCGATGGCGGCGGCCATGGCGAACAGGCCGACGCGCAGCCAGAAGGCGTCCAGGTAGAAGGGCGGGGCGCACAGCAGGACGGCGAGCAGCAGGAGGCCGCCCCGTTTGCGGAGGTCAGACACGGGCCGCTCCCCTCGCCGCGAACAGTCCGGTGGGCCGGACCAGCAGGACCAGGACCATCACGGCGTACGGGACGACGTCGCCGAAGCCCTCGCCGAGGACGTGCAGTTCGGACTGGTAGCCGGCGACGAGGGCCTCGGTGAGGCCGATCAGCAGGCTGCCGGCGAGCGCGCCGGGCGGGGACGCCATGCCGCCGAGGATCGCGGCCGGGAAGGCCTTCAGCGCGATCTGCCCGGTGGTGCGTTCCAGGCCGGGCGCGGGGAACGCGGCGAGGAAGACCGCGGCCAGCGCGGCCAGCGCGCCGGCCAGGCACCAGGCGAGGGTGCGGATCCGGGCCAGCCGTATCCCCATCAGGGCGGCGGCCTCGGTGTCCTCGGCGGCCGCCCTGAGGGACAGGCCCCAGGCGGTGTACCGGAACAGGGCGAAGACGGCGCCGATGGCCGCGGCGCAGACCACGAGGGCGGCGAGCCGGCTGTCGGCGACGGTCACCGGGCCGAGGCGGGTCACCGAGTCGCCCCAGGGGTCGCCCAGGGGCAGCAGGTCGCCGCCGATGCGCCGGGCCAGGTCGGTGAGCAGGACGATGTCGACGCCGATGGTGACGATGGTCCGCACATGGGCGGCGTGCGGGTCGGGCCCTCCGCGTCGCAGCAGGAGGCGGTCGATCGCCCCGGCCACGGTCGCCGTCGCCAGGACGGCGAGGGCGAGCGCCCCGGCGAAGCCGAGGTCGTCGTGGAGGACGGCGGTGAGGTAGCCGCCGAGCAGCAGCAGGGAGCCGTGGGCGAAGTTGAGCACCCCGGACGCCTTGAAGATGGTGACGAAGCCGAGGGCGACGAGGGCGTAGACGGAGCCGAGGGCGAGGCCGGTCAGGACGTTGTCGAGGAAGGCGGTCACGCCGTGTCCTCCTCCGCGGGGGCGCCGGTGCCGAGGTAGGCGCGCAGCACCTCGGGGTCGCGGCGGATCTCGTCGGGGGTGCCGTGGGCGATGACGCGCCCGAAGTCCAGGACGGTGACCTGGTCCGCGAGGCGCATCACCAGCCCCATGTCGTGCTCGACGAGCAGCACCGACAGTCCGAGGCGGGCGCGGACGTCCCCGACGACCTCGGCGGTGCGGGCGCGTTCGGCGGCGTTCATGCCGGCCACGGGCTCGTCGAGCAGCAGCACGCGGGGTTCCAGGCACAGGGCGCGGGCGAGCTCGACGCGTTTGCGGTCGCCGTACGACAGCAGCGCGACCGGGGTGTCGAAGTGCGGGGCGAGACCGGTGAGTTCGGCGATCTCGCGGGCGGCGGCGAGGTGTGCGCGCTGTTCGCGCACGGCGCGCGGCAGGCGCAGGGCGCCGGCGGTGAAGCCCGCGCGGGACAGCGCGTGCCGGCCCAGCATGAGGTTGTCGGCGACGGTCCCCTCGGTGGTGACGATGTTCTGGAAGGTGCGGGCCACGCCGAGCGCGGCGATCCGGTGCGGGGCGAGCCGGGTCAGCTCGGCGTCGCCCAGCCGGACGGTGCCGGCGGTGGGCCGGCACAGGCCCGACAGGACGTTGAAACAGGTGGACTTGCCCGCTCCGTTGGGGCCGATCAGGGCGTGCACCGAGCCGGGCGCGACCGTGAGGGACACTCCGTCGAGCGCGGTGAGGCCGGCGAAGCGCACGGTGACGCCGCGGACGTCGAGCGCGGGAGGCGCCGAGGAGCCGGCGGCGCGGGCGGTCACGCGGCCCCCTGACCGTCGGTGGTCTCGCCCAGGTAGAGGCGGCGCACCGCGTCCGTCCGCGCGAGTTCGCCGGCGGGCCCGGACAGCCGGATCTCGCCGACCTCCAGGACGTACGCCCGGTCCGCGAGGGACAGGGCCAGGCCGGCGTTCTGCTCGACCAGCAGCACCGCGGTGCCCTGGGCGTTGATCTCGCGGACCACGCCGGCGATCCGGTGCACCATGCGCGGGGCCAGGCCCAGGGAGGGCTCGTCGAGGAGGAGCAGGCGGGGCGCGGCCATCAGGGCGCGGCCGATGGCCAGCATCTGCTGTTCGCCGCCGGAGAGCAGGCCCGCGGCCTGGCGGGTGCGCTCGGCGAGCCGGGGGAAGAGCGCGAGGACGCGGTCGCGGGCCTCGCGGACCTGGGCCGGGGCGCGCCGGCTCAGGCCGAGGCCGCCGGTGCGCAGGTTCTCGTCGACGGTGAGTCCGGCGAACACGCGCCGGCCCTCGGGCACCTGGACGACGCCGGCGCGGACCGCGGCGACCGGGTCCCGGCCGTCGAGCGCGGTGCCGCCGTAGCGGACGCGGCCGGCGGTGATCGCGCCGCGGTGCAGGCGCAGGGTGCCGGACACCGCCCGCAGCAGGGTGGTCTTGCCGGCGCCGTTGGCGCCGAGGAGGGCGACGACGGCGCCGTGCGGCACGGTCAGCGACACGTCGCGCAGGGCGGACAGGGCGCGGCCGTAGGTGACGTCGAGGCCCTCGACGTGCAGGGCGGGTTCCTCGTCCGGTGGTGCTTCGGGCATTGCGGCTCCTCGGAGTCGTGCCGGGCCGGCACGGGGGTTCGGGGAAGGAGGAGCACACGACAGCACGCGCGCCGAGGCCGGGTACAGGGCTTCCCGCCCGGTCGCTGCGCGGTCCCAGTGCGGGGGCGGGGGGTTTGTGCGGATGCCCACCGGCCCAGCGCCCGGTGTTCAGCCGCGCAGCAGTCCGCGGGCCGTCAGGGCCAGGCTGATCTCGACGACGTCGGCGGGCCGGGCCAGGCAGCGGCCGGTCAGCTGCTCGCAGCGGCGGAGGCGGTTGAGGACGGTGTTGCGGTGGCAGTACAGCCGCTCGCCGGCGCGCCGGGCCGAGCCGTCGCAGGCGAGCCAGGCGGTGAGGGTGTCCAGCAGGACGTCCCGGTCGGCGGGTTCCAGCCGCAGCAGCGGGCCGAGCACCCGGTCGGCGAGGGCCCTGCCGAGGCCGGGGCTGGAGACGACCAGCGCGGCGGGCAGGTGCTCGGGCAGCCGGACCGTACCGCCGCCCTCGGGGCAGATGCTCAGCGCCAGGTCCGCCAGTCTGCGGGCGTCCCCCAGGGCGGCCAGCCCGTCGACGGCGCTGCCCACCCCGATCCGCGTGCCCGCGGCCGGGCCGCCCGCCGGGACCTGGGGCAGGTCCCCGTCGCCGGCCAGGACGATCCCGTAGTCCGCCGTCGCTCCGGTGTGCCAGTGCACCCGCAGTCCCTCGGGCACGGCGGCGGCGCGTGCCGCCGCGCACGCGCGGGGGTGCCCGTCCGCGCCCGCGACCGCGACGACGGCGTACCGGCCGTGCTCCGGCAGGCCGAGCGCCTGCGCGGCCTCGGGCAGGTCGGCGATGCGGCCGGTCCCGTCGAGCAGGGCGGCGGCCAGCAGCCGCGCCCGGTTCTCGCGCCGCCAGTTCAGCTGCCGCTCGGCCTGCCGGTAGGCGTCGGCGACGAGGGTGCAGTGCTCGTCGACGAAGTTCCACACGTCGGCCGCCACGTGGACCAGGAGACGGACGTCCTCGGGGGCCGTGCGGGAGGTCTCCTCGACCAGCCGCTGCCACACCAGGGACCCGCCCAGCCGGAAGGCGTGCAGCAGGGCGTCCAGGGGCAGCCCCTGTTCGGCGCGCCGGGTGCCGATCTTCCACGAGCAGCGGCGGGCCGCGTCGCGGGCGCTGCGCGGATCGAGCAGGGACGCCACGCTGTGCCGCAGCGAGCGGTGCGCCTCCTGCCAGGTCCCGGCGGGGTCGGCGGCCAGGTCGGCGCGGTAGGCCGGTTCCTGGTCCCGCAGGACGGCCACCAGCCGGTCGGTGAGCTCGGGCAGGTCGTCGAGCAGGGCGCGGGCGGCCCGGTGCAGGACGCGCAGGGCGTCGGCGTCGATCAGCGACGGGCCCCGCCGGGTCCGCGGGCGCGGCACGGGCGCCGGTCCCGGGCGGATCGCTGTTCGTGACCGTAGGGCGTGCTGCATCGCGGTCCTCCCCCAGGCTCGGTTCTCCGCCGGGCGGGCGCCGCGCCGGGTGTCCCGCCGGCGCGGCGCCCGCCTCCTGACTCGTCCTGCCCGGAAGGATGGCATACCGTCCGGTCGGTCCCTAGGGTTGTGCAGCGGTCTTTTCGGCCTGTTCGACCATGCGGGCCAGTTCCACCCGGGAGCGCACGCCGAGCGCCGCGAACACCTTGCGCAGGTGGTAGTCGACGGTGCGGGTGCTGACGGCCAGGCTGAGCGCCACCTCCCGGTTGGTGGCGCCCTCGGCGACGTACCGGGCGATGCGCAGTTGCTGGGGGGTCAGCCGGGTCAGCCCGCCGGTGCCCGTGCCGCGCGCGGCGGCCCCGTTGGCGCGCAGTTCGCCGCGGGCCTGGTCGGCCCAGACGCGGGCGCCGCAGCGTTCGAAGCCCGCGAGCGCGGCGCCGAGCCGGTCGCGGGCCTCGCGCGGTCTGCGCCGGCGGCGCAGCCATTTGCCGTACAGCAGGGCGGTGCGGGCCCGTTCGAAGTCGCCGTCCGTCCGCTCGTGCAGGGCGAGCGCCCGCCGGTACAGGTCGTCGGCCCGTTCGGGCGGCGCGAGCAGGGCGTGGCAGCGGGCCAGTTGGGCGGCGGCCTGCGGATCGGCGCCGAACGCCGCCCACCGGGCGAAGTCCTCGACGACCGTCCGGGCGTCGTGCTGCCGTCCGGCGAGGACCGCGGCCTCGACGAAGCAGGGCACGGCGAGCATCCACACCGCGAAGTGGCCGCGCCGGGGGCCGGGCAGGACGAGCAGGCCGAGCCGGTCGGCGGCGTCCAGCGGACGGCCGCCGCCGAGGTCGGCGCGGGCCACCGCCCACTCCGCGAGGGTGGCCGCCTGGGCGAGTCCGTGCCGGCGCGCCGTCTCCAGCGCGGCCGCCGCGTGCCGGGCGACGACGCCGGGCTCGCCCTCGATCGACGCCGCCAGGGCCAGCACCGCGTGGTGGTGGGCGGCCGTGTTGCGCTGCCCGGTCAGGTGGGAGGTGCGCAGGCCCTCCTCGGCGTGCGTGCGCGCCTGCGCGTGGCGGCCGGCGCGCAGTTCGGCGTAGGCGAGGTACTCCAGGGCCCGTGGCACCAGCGCGGGGGAGCCCGGGGTGCGGGCCGCCGCCAGGGCCCGCGCCCCGGCCCGGCGGGCGGCGTCCACGTCCCCCAGCAGCAGCCCCGCCGCCGCCGACCGCAGCAGCGTCTCGGGCTCGTCGTCGGTCCGGGCGCGGTCCACCACCCGTCCGAGCGGTGCGAGGGCCTGGTCGAGGCGTCCTTCGAGCACCGCTCGCATACCGAGCCGGTGGTCGCGCACCGGGTCGTGGAAGCGGGGGGCGGGCGGCCCGGAGGCGGCTGCGGGGGCGGCCGGCGGTGGTTCGGGCGCGGCGGCGGGCGGCGGGGTCCCGCGCGGGGCGGTGCGCGCGGTCCCGCCCGCGGGGACGGCCTGTGCCGTCCCCGCGGGGGCGGTTCCGGCAGGCGCGGTCCCGTCCCCGGCGTGGGGGGCGCCGGCCCCCGCGGCGGCGTACGGCGCCTCCGGCGTCGTCCCCGGCCCGGTGCCGAGCGCCGCCAGGCACGTCGGCAGGTCGCCCGCCGCCCAGGCCGCGTCGGCGGCGGCGCCGGCGGCGGACGCCGCCTGGGCGGGGGCGTCCGCCGCCAGCAGGGACGCGGCCAGCAGGAGCGACTGGTGGGCGTCGCCGACGGGACCGTCCCGCAGTTCCGTCACGCCGCGCACCAGCTCGGCGCGTCCCCGCACCACGGCCGGCGCGGCGCCCTCGCGGGCGGCGGCGAGCAGGGGGCGGGCGCGGTGCGGGCGTCCGGCCAGCAGCGCCTGTTCGGCCGCGTCCGTGTACCGCCGCGCGCGGGCCGGGTCGTCCGTCGTCAGCTCGGCGGCGCGCGCGTACGCCGCCGACCGCAGCCGGGGGGAGGCCGCGGCCGTCGCGTCGGCCGCCGCGGCCGCCAGCCGGCCCGCCGTCCCGGGCGCGGGTCCCGTGGTGGCCCAGGCCCGGTGCAGCAGTCCGGGGAGCCGGCGCCCGTCGGCCTCCAGCACGTCGGCGAGCGCGCGGTGCGCGGCGCGGCGCCGGTCGGGCCCCGCCCCGGCGTGGACGGCCCTGCGGACCAGCCCGCTGTGGAAGCGGAGCCGGCCGCCGGCCAGGGCGAGCGGCTCGGGCGGCGGTTCCAGGCACGGCGCGGGAGCGGGCGGCCCCATCCGTCGCAGGGCTCTCAGGACGAGGTCCGCGTCGGCGTCCGCGTCGTCCGACTCCCGTGCGGCGGCGGCCACCGTCAGCAGCAGGTCGCGCGTGTCCGGCGGCAGCCCGGCCAGGGCCTCCCCCGCCACGCCCGCCAGCGTCCCGGCGTCGGCGAGCGGCCGGGGCAGGGGCCGCCGGCCGCTCAGCTGGGCGGGGGACAGCCGGCGGACCAGGGCGAGCAGCAGCGCCGGGTTGCCCTCGGCCTCCGCGAGCAGTTCCTCCCGGACGGCCGGGTCGACGGCGCCCTGTGCCGCGTCGTCGAGCAGGGCGGCGGCCTGCGGCGGCGGGAGCGGGTCGAGGCGGACGGCGGGCAGCCCGGCGAACTCCCGGTCCACGGCGCGGTGTCCGGCGACGGAGAGCAGCAGGCCGGTCCGGTCCTCCGCGCCCAGCAGGCCGGCGGCCGCGCCGAGGGCGGCGCGGGCCGGGGCGGCCCACCGGTGCGCGTC
Organism: Streptomyces glaucus; assembly: GCF_039533365.1. Taxonomy (NCBI): domain Bacteria; kingdom Bacillati; phylum Actinomycetota; class Actinomycetes; order Kitasatosporales; family Streptomycetaceae; genus Streptomyces; species Streptomyces glaucus. Next base: position 96,394 of record NZ_BAAATK010000022.1, on the reverse strand, counting down.
GTCGACGCACACCAGCAGGGGTCCGTCCGCGGCGGCGGCCCGCAGGGTCTCCAGCAGCGCCTGCGGCGTCGTTCCGCGCCGCGGGGGCGGCAGGCGGAGGACGGCGCCGGTGTGGGCGCGGGCGGCCCAGGCGAGGAGGGTGGTGCGGCCGAGTCCGGGCTCGCCGGTCACGACGAGGGCCGCGCCGCCCGTCCGCAGCCGGTCCAGCAGTGCGCGCACCGCACGCCGGGGGGCGCTTCCGCCGTGGATCCGGGGAGCCGTCCGCACGGTCGTCTCCGCGGTCGCATCCGAGAAGTTCTCTCCGGTCATTCCCGTGAGGTTACGTGCGGTAACTCGCAGGCGGAAGCCGCCCGTCCGTGGTGTCCCCCGCCGGGACGGGCGGTGCCACCTGCGCGTGTGGCCGCCGCGCGCCGGGGCGGGATTGTGCCGGTGCCCGGTGGTTCCGGTCCGCGTCCGGGCGCCCGCACAACGCGGACGGCGGCCGTGCCCGGGGCGCGGCCGCCGTCGGCAGGGACGCGTCAGGAGTTGTGCGGGCAGTTGCCCCGGTACTCCTCGATGGTCAGGCTGGGCCGCGGCAGCGGGCAGAGGAACTGCTCGTAGCGGGTGTCGTTGTCGATGAACCGCTTGAGCCAGGAGATGCTGTACTTCGCGATCGTCGTGTCCGACGTGTTCGGCGCGAAGTGGGTGGCGTTGTTCAGCTCCAGGTAGGCGCGGTCCAGGGAGGACGGCAGGCTGGAGTAGAACGGTTCGGCGTGCGAGGAGACCGGGGCGATCGTGTCGCCGTCCGCCCCGAAGATCAGCGTGGGGGTTCTCACCTCGGGCCAGGTCTTGTCGAGGTTCCAGGGCGTCAGGGGGATCGCGGCCTGGAGGGAGGGCCGGGACTTCGCGGCCTCCAGGCTGCCGCCGCCGCCCATCGAGTGGCCCATGACGCCGAGCCGGCTGCTGTCGATGCGGTTCCTGACCGAGCTGCGCTGGGTCAGGTAGTCCAGGGCGGCGAGGAGTTGCTCCCCCCGGGAGTCCGGCTGGTCGAGCGTGGTGTTGGTGTCGATGGTGAACACGACGAAGCCCTGCGAGGCCAGGCGCGGTCCGAGCCAGGCGATGGAGGACTGCAGCGCGGTGAAGCCGGGGGAGATCGCGACCGCGCCGAAGGTGCCGTCGCTGGTGCTGGTCGGGTAGTAGATGGTGCCGCCGCCGAAGCCGGTCACGGCGAGCGACGAGACGGTCGTCTGCGACACGGCGTACGGGCCGCGCAGCGCCTCGATGCTGGCGGTGGTGGGCGCCGGGCCCCGCTCGTAGGGGTTGTCGGCGGCGTGGGCGCCGGGGCTGGTGAGGGTGCTGAGTCCGACGACGGCGGCGATCGCCGCCGCGACGCCGGCGAATCGGCGCGGCCGTCCGCGGCGCGGGGCCCCGGACGGCCGGTGGGACTCCCCGGAGGCGGCGCTGGTGTGGGGGTGATGCTGCACGACGAGTCGTCCTCTCTGTCGTGGCGAGGTGCCCGGCCGGTGGCCGCACACGGCTCCCGGGCGCGTGGGGAACGCGCCCGCGGTCTCCGCCGGCCGGCGTCGCCGATGAACGTGCGGTGTCACTGTCGCCTCGTGCGCCGGTGCGGGGGATCGGCAATATCACCGGTCTTCGCCGGGGTGCGCGGCGGGCGGCGCCGGCCCCCGCGCGCCGTGCGGGTCCGGGCGCGTCCGGGGTACTTGCACGGGGTCCCGGGGCGTGTGGCACGCTCGGCCGCGACCGGCGTTCCGGCCCCGGTCACCGCGAGGTTCGGCATCCTGGGAAGGCGGCACATGCGCATCGGACTGCTCGGCACCGGCCCCTGGGCGGAGATGGCCCACGCCCCCGCGCTCGGCGCCCACGACGACCTGGAGTTCACCGGCGTGTGGGGCCGCCGCCCGGACGCCGCCGAGAAACTGGCGCGGGAGCACGGCACCCGGGCCTACACCGACGTGGACGCCCTGCTCGCCGACGTGGACGCCGTCGCCGTCGCCCTGCCCCCGGCCGTGCAGGCGGAGCTCGCGGCGCGGGCGGCGCGGGCGGGGTGCCATCTGCTGCTCGACAAGCCGCTCGCCACGACGGTGGCGCAGGCGCGGGCCGTGGTGGCGGCCGCCGAGGCGGCCGGTGTCGCCTCGGTGGTCTTCTTCACCACCCGCTTCCAGCCCGAGCCGGCGGCCTGGATCGCCGAACAGGCGGGCCGGCGCGGCTGGTTCACGGCGCGGGCCCAGTGGCTCGGCGCGGTCTTCACCGGCGACAGCCCGTTCGCCGGCTCGCCGTGGCGGCGGGAGAAGGGCGCGCTGTGGGACGTCGGCCCGCACGCCCTGTCCGTGCTGCTGCCGGTCCTCGGCGACGTCCGGCGCGTGGCGGCCGCCGCGCCCGGTCCCGGGGACACCGTCCATCTGGTCCTCGACCACGCCGGCGGCGCGTCGAGCACCCTGACCCTCAGTCTGACGGCCCCGCCCGCCGCGGCGGGGGCGGGCGTGGAACTGCGGGGCGAGTCCGGGGTGACGCTCCTCCCGCAGAGCGCGCAGGGACCGGCCGCCGCGCTGGGCCGGGCCGCGGACGCCCTGCTCGCCGCCGCCCGCTCCGGCCGCCCGCACGGGTGCGACGCGGCGTTCGCCCTCCGGGTCACGGAGATCCTCGCCGAGGCGGAGGGCCTGCTGGACGGCGCCGCCCGCTGACGCCGGCCGGTCGCCCGGCGGGCCGTCACGAGGCCGCCGGCCGGCGGCTACGCGTCCCTCGGCGCGGGACTGAGGTTGAGCCGTTCCCGGACGACCGGGTAACCGGCCCTGGCGAAGTTCGCGGCCATGGGGACGTTCCCCCGGTCGGTCGCGGCGGCCACGAACCCGGCGCCCCGCTCGGCCAGGAAGCGGGTGCACTCGGCGAGGAGGTCGTAGCCGTATCCGTGGCCGCGCTGTCCGGGCAGGACGCCGATGAAACCGACGCACGGCCCCGACGGGTTGCGCGCCGGGATGTGGATGCCCACCGGCTCGCCCCCGGGGTGTGGGCGACCTGCCACCACTCGCGCGGCGACGGGCACCACCGGAAGAAGTCGATCTCCTCCTGCGCGGCCCGGTCGACCCCGCCCTCCCGGACGGCCTTCAGCGCGTGCGCGTCGAGGGTGGCGGAGTGGATGCGGCGCAGCGCGTCGAGGAACACCGCGTCGTCCGGTTCGGCGCGGAACACCAGCCGTCCGGGCCGCTCGGGCAGCCCGCACTCCGGGGTCCACCGGTACACGAGGCGCTCCGCCAGGAGTTCGTACCCGGCCGCCCGCGCGGCGGCGAGGCGGGTCTCGGCGGCGGCGCGCAGCGCGGGGTCCCCGCGCCAGCCGGGAGGCAGGTCGAGCTCCAGCTCGACCTGCCGGCCGGCGGTGCGCAGGAGCTCGGCCCCCGCGTCCTCCTCGCCCTCGGCCACGTCGAACCAGTTGACGACGACGGGCTCGGTGTCGTCGGGGCCGCCCCACCAGGCACCGCGGGCGACGACGGCGCCGTCGCGCAGGGCGACCCGCTTCCAGTCGGGGCGGTGCCGGGTCAGCCGGTGCGTCTCACGGGCGCCCAGCGGGTCGGGCAGGGTGTCGAAGAGGGGGGCGGCGCTCTCGTCGAGCGCGCGGATGACCAGGTCGGTCATGGATTCCTCCGGGGTCGGTGGTGCGTGGAGCGCCCCCGGGGGATCACACAGGGTGCGCCGGGGCGGCGGGCAGGGAGCGCCGGAGTGGTGACAGTCGCACGGCTCCGCCCTCCTTCCGCCGGTGTCGGGGCGCACCGCCTCACGGTACGGGCCCGGCGTTCCGCGCATCCACCGCATTCCCGGCGGCCGGGAGGCGCTGTGCCCCCGCCGGCCGAAGCGCTGCGCGGCCCGGCGGCTTAAGCGGCCCTTAAACGCCGGTTAAGGGTTGCTGGTCGCCCTCCGCGTTTCTCAAGAAACCGCAGGTCGGAGCGGGTTGAGGGAGAAGACGGACGGGTTGGCGGCCGCCGTGGCCGTACGTAGCATCAGGGCCCCGCGGGCGGCGCCCAGCAGCCGGTGAGAGCGCTCTCATCCTGTCTCTCGCCCTGTCCTGCGGCCTGCCCGGAACGCACCAGCACCGCACGAAACCTGGGAGACCCCCCACATGACTCCTCGTCACCGGCGTCCTGTCGGCCGCCGCAAGCTGCTCTTCGCCCTCGGCGGCGCGGCGGTGGCCGCGCCCGCCGTCGCCGCGATCGCCCCCCACGCCCTCGCGGGCACGGCCCCGGACGCCGACAAGGCCGAGGCGGCGGGCGCGCTGCCGCTGACGATCGTCAACGACACCGGCGCCTTCGGCAACGCGAACGTCCACGTCTACATCGTGGGCAACCAGGGCGGCCGGCAGGTGCGGGTCACGCCCGACGGGACGCTCGCCCCGGTCTCCCTGTCGGACAACGGCGCCGACGGCTTCACGGACTACGCGATCAGCCTGGCCGGCAGCGGCGAGACCCGGCTGTCGCTGCCGTACATGTCGGGCCGGATCTACGTCTCCCTCGGGGCCAAGCTCAAGTTCAGGGCCGTCACGGACGGCGCCGGGAACGCGGCGCTGCAGTACCCGGCGGGCTGGGTGGCGTCGGACCCCAACTACGGGGTGCTGCACGACTGCGCGGAGTTCACGTACAACTCCTCGGGGATGTTCTGCAACACCACCATGGTCGACATGTTCAGCGTGCCGCTGAGCATCCGGCTGACGGGCGCCAAGGACCAGACGACGGGCACGCTGCGCGCCGGGGGGCGCGCGGCCGCGTTCGCCGCGGTGCGGGAGGTGGCGGAGTTCGCGCGGCTCGTGGTGGACGACACCCGGGTCATCGCCCCCGGCCACGGCCTGGACGCGGGTCTGTTCCCCAAGGACTACCTCGCCCCGTACATCGACGAGGTGTGGAGCGCCTACACCGGCAGGGACCTGACCGTCACCACCAACTCCGGGACCTTCACCGGCCGGGTGCGCGGCGACCGGTTCACCTTCGACGGACCCGCCCGGGTCTCCTTCGCCAGGCCCTCCACCCGGGACGTGCTCTTCTGCGACGGCGCCCTCGCCGCCCCCAACGACGGCACGACCGGGCCCGTCGCCGCGGTGCTCGGCGCCGGCTTCAACCGCTCCACGCTGATCTCCTCCCCCGCCCAGCCCACCACCGACCCCGCGTCCTTCTACCGGACCGCGCTCACCAACCACTACGCCAAGGCGATGCACGCGGCCAGCCAGGACGGCAAGGCGTACGGCTTCGCCTTCGACGACGTGGCCGACTTCGCCTCCTACATCCAGGACACCGCCCCGACGGGCGTGCGGCTGACGCTCACCCCCTTCTAGGAGGGGTCCGGGGCCCGGTCCCGCGTGCGCGGTCACCGTGGCGCGCACGCGGGTCACCGGGCGTGACCGCGTCCCCCGCCGGGCCGGTGCGAGGTTTCCGGTCGGCCCGGGAAGGTACCCCTGCTCCCATAGGGAGCGGCCGGCCGCACGGCGGCGTCCCCCCGCGGTCCGCGGATGCCCGGCGCGCTCCCGCGGTGAACGGTGAGACATCGGACCCCGATGACTTCACCGGGACCGCGACAGCGTTCCCGACCGAGGAGCACAGATCATGTCGACCTCACAGCCCGACGACGTGTCCCGGCCGTCCCGGGACCGCACCACCCCGGACGGCCTGCTCCACGCCCGCACCGGCACCGACGTCTCGCCGGAGGACGTGGTGCTGGCCGCGGGCAGGGACCTCACCCCGCGCAACCTCGAATGGGCCAAGCGCAAGATCGAGACGGAGGGGCCGGCGGCCCTCGACAAGCTCCTGCCCTAGGACGCGCCGGAACCGCACTCGCCCGGCCGCCGCAGGGCGGGCCCGCGGTGCCCGGCACGTGCGGCCGCGCGGCGCGGGGCCGCTCTCGCACCGGCCGGGCGAGGGCGGCCCCGCGCCGCGTGAGCGCGCGTGCCGGGCGCCGCGGAGCAGGCGGGTCTTCCGCGGCACGCTCACCGTGCCGGAGAGCGGCGAGGAGATCCCCGCCGCCGCCGTGATGTACTCGGCGGGCCGGCCGGGCCTGACCGAGGGACCGGACCTGGGCAGGGCCGGGCTGTCGGCGGACGCGCGGGGCCGGATCGCGGTCGACGGGCGCCACCGCACGCGACCGTGACGGGCTGCGGCGGCACCGTCGGCTGTCTGGCCGACGCGGTGTCCGGCTGTCCGCCCCTCGCGGGGTCCTGCAAGGTCGCCGTCCTGGACGCCTCGAACAAGCTCCGCCGGACCGCCCGGCTCGACGGCTGGGCACCGGCGGCCCCCGTCCCGTGCCGCGCTACCGCTCCTCCCGGTCGGGCAGGCCGGAGTCGTCCTCCACGACGTGCACCGCGGCCTCCTCCGCTCCGGCCGCGCCCGCGTCGATGCCCACGTCCTGGGCGACGGACTCCCGCGTGGTGTCGGTGCGGACACCCTCGTCGGGGGCCACCAGGCGGCCGGCGCGGGCCGTGCCCGCCTCGGGGTCGACCGGTTCGCCCTCTCCCCCGGGCAGGTCGCCCACGTCGTCCCCGCGGGCCGCGGAGACGTCCGGGACCTCCTGGGCGAGCCGCTGGTCGAGGGTCTCGCCGTCGTGCTGCTCGGCGGCCGTGATGCCGTGCTTGGTGACGCCGAGCGGCTTCTCCGGCGGCGAGTAGCCCTCGTCGAGCTGGTCGTCGTAGGTCCGTTCGTCGACGGCGTCCTGCAGGTCGAGGGGTGCTCCGTCCTCCTGTTCCTCGTTGGTTCCGGTGGGCTGGTACACGTCGTCGGCCATCGTTTCGGAGTCCATGCGGTCCGTGCCCATGGGACGCCTCCCTACTCGCGTCGCGTCGACTCGTCGGTTCTCGGTGTCTGCATTCGCGTTTCCCCAAAAGCCGCCCCTAACCTCGGCGGATCCCTCCGGTGGATCTTCGCCGGGGGCCGGGGCCGCCCTCACCCGCGGACCCCGTGCGACCGGCTGCGCACAGCGGCGGGCCCGCCCCTTCGCGGGGCCGGGGCCGCGAAGGGGCGGGCCGGGCCGTCCGGCGCGCGGCGGCCGCCCCGTGGGCCGGACGCGCCGCCGGGCGCGGGCGGGGTCAGTCCCGCGCCGCGGCGGGCGCCACGCGGACCTGGAGGCCCTGGACCCGGTGGACGGGCCAGGAGCGGGCGTAGGCGGGCGGGGTGCCGCCCGGTGCGGTGAGGGCGGCGACGGGGACGCGGCGTGCGGCGCGCAGGATGTCCGCCGCGGTGGTGTTGGCGTTGTGGCCGTGGGTGTTGGCGGAGGAGCAGCCGGTGTAGAACCCGATCGGGATGGCCTCGTGCCCGGTGATCAGACAGGGCGGGCGTACGCCGAGGCGGTGCAGCCCGTCGGCGGTGCGGGCCCAGTCGCGGCGGCTGTCGGTGTTGCGGTCCACGGTGCGCTCGAGGACGGCGAACTGCACGGCCAGGTGTCCGAGCAGCCCGAGCGCGACCAGGGCCGCGGCCACCGGCCGCCACCGGCCGCCCGGACCGGTGACCAGGTGCCACAGCGCGTCGGCGACCGGGAGCGCCAGCAGCGCGTAGGCGGGCAGCAGGAAGCGGGGCGCCGCGTACCCGATCATGAACAGGTACGGCAGGGCGGCCGTCACCGCGCAGGCCAGGGGGACCAGGGTGCGCGCGGCGCGCCGGGCCCGGACGGCGACGGCGAGCCCGAGCGCGGCGAGCACCGGCAGGACGAACCACCACAGGGCGACCAGCGGATGGGGCATCGACCCGGTGCAGGGGCGGCACAGGGCGCGTCCGCCCAGGCTGCGCAGCTGGTCGTCGACGGCGATCTGCCAGCCCAGGCCGCCCTGGATCCGGGAGGCCTCGGCGAGCCGTTCGGCCAGGCCGCCGTGGGCGGCGTACGCCTCGATCACCCAGGGGACCGCGCCCGCCGCGAGGCCGCCCGCGAGGGCGAGCAGCAGCCGCCAGTGGCGCCCGGCCGCCACGAGCACGAGCAGGAACAGCGGTACGGTCGTCCAGACCGCGTCGGTGGGCCGCATCCACGCCATCAGCGCGGCCCCGGCCGCCACGCCCCCCAGCGCGGCCCGGCCGGATCCCCGCGCCCGGTACCGCAGGAAGCAGCCGGCGCAGACCAGGGCGCCGATCGCGACCCAGTAGTTGGGCATGGCCTGCGGACCGTAGAAGAGGGTCACCCACAGGGAGGCGAACAGGGCGCCCGCGGCGGCCAGGACGCGGGTGGGGAACAGGCCCCGCCAGGCGCGCAGGGCCAGGAAGAGGGCCAGGCCGGAGAGCAGGGCGAGGTAGACGCGCAGCAGCGGGGTGGACGACGACCACGAGGCGACGGGCGCCACCAGCAGGGAGACCCCGCGGGAGCGCGGTGCGCTGAAGAAGGCGGCCGGGGTGTGGGAGGTGACCTGGCTGACGTACACGGTCTCGTCCCAGCCGAGGCCCAGAACGGGCCGTACCAGGGCCAGTTGGGCCAGGGTGAAGAGGACGGCGACCGCGGCGAGCGGGCCGTCGCCGCGCACCCGCCGGGCCGCGCCGGACCCGGTCGCCGGGCCGCGCCGTCGTATGCCGACGAGCACCGCGTTCGCACCGTTGGCCATCGTCCACCTCTCACCCCCGCACGGCGCGGGGTGTCCAGTGCCCCACGGGTTGCGGGTCGACGCCGGAAGCCAGGGAAGGCACGGACAAACTAACCCGCTTCCGCCGCGTCCGCAGGGCGGAATACGCCCGACGGTCCGGTCCGGCCGGCCCGCCGGGGGTGGCCGGCCACCCCCGGAAGCGGTCCCGCCGGGACGCGGCCGCCGGCGCCCGGGGCCGGGCCGGCCGCCGTGGGGCGCCCGGCGGGCGCGCTCGCTCCGGTCGGGGTCAGCGGGCGTTCGGGCGGCGGTGCGGGGGCTGTTCGGGGGCCGGGCGAGGGGTGAGCGCCGGAACGGGGCGGGTGACGGGACTCTCCCGGCGCACCGTCAGGTCCGCCCCGTGGTGACGGATCGTCAGGGGGCGGCCGGACAGGAGCCGGTATGTCGCCTCGTCCGCGCCGATCTCCACGCGCAGGGAGCGGTCCAGGAACCGCACCGTGAAGGCCAGGCGGCGCAGCCGCTGCGGCAGGCGCGGCGCGAACCGCAGGACGCCGTCGTCGCAGCGCATGCCGCCGAAGCCGGCGACCAGGGCCGTCCAGGTGCCGGCCAGGGACGCGATGTGCAGCCCGTCGCGGGTGTTGTGCTCCAGGTCCCCGAGGTCCATCAGCGCGGCCTCGGCGGCGTAGTCGTAGGCCAGGTCCAGGTGGCCCGCCTGGGCGGCGACGACGGCCTGGACGCAGGCCGACAGCGAGGAGTCCCGTACCGTCAGCGGCTCGTAGTAGGCGAAGTTGCGGGCGATCTGCTCCTCGTCGCCGTGCTCGGCGAACCAGCTGCCGCAGGTGAACATCGCCAGCACCAGGTCCGCCTGCTTGACGACCTGCTTGCGGTACAGGTCGAAGTAGGGGAAGTGCAGCATCAGCGGGTACCGGTCCGGTCCGGTGCGCGCGAAGTCCCAGCGCTGGTAGCGGGTGAAGCCGGCGTGCTGCTCGTGCACGCCGAGTTCGGCGTTGTACGGGACGTGCACGGCCTCGGCGGCGTCCCGCCAGGTGGCGGTCTCCTCGTCGTCGACGCCGAGCCGGGCCGCCTGTTCGGGGTGGCGTTTGCACACGTCGGCGGCGGCCAGCAGGTTGGTCCGGGCCATGAGGTTGGTGTACGCGTTGTCGTCGGCGATCGCGCTGTACTCGTCGGGGCCGGTGACGCCGTCGATGTGGAAGACGCCCCGGTCGTCGTGGTGGCCGAGGGAGCGCCACAGGCGGGCGGTCTCCACCAGCAGCTCCAGCCCGGTGTCGCGTTCGAAGTCCTCGTCGCCGGTGGCCGCCACGTAGCGGACGACGGCGTCGGCGATGTCGGCGTTGACGTGGAAGGCGGCCGTGCCGGCCGGCCAGTACGCGGAGCCCTCCCGGCCCTCGATGGTCCGCCACGGGAACGCGGCGCCCCGCAGGCCGAGCTGGGTCGCCCGCTCCCGGGCCGCGTCCAGGGTGTTCTGCCGCCAGCGCAGCGCCTCGGCCGCGGCCTCGGGCGCGGTGTAGGTGAGCAGGGGCAGCACGAAGACCTCGGTGTCCCAGAAGGCGTGGCCGTCGTAGCCGGAACCGGTCAGCCCCTTGGCGGGTATCGCCCGCCGCTCGGCGCGGGCGCCGGCCTGCAGCACGTGGAAGAGGGCGAAGCGGACGGCCTGCTGTATCTCCTCGTCGCCGTCGACCTCGACGTCGGCGCGGGCCCAGAAGTCGTCGAGGTATGCCCGCTGGTCCGCCAGCAGGCCCTGGAAGCCGCTGTGCGCGGCCGCCGCCAGCGCGGCCTCCACCTGGTCGCTCATCGCGGGCCGGGAGCGGGCGCCGGACCAGCCGTGGGCGACCAGCTTCTCCACCCGCAGGCGCTGTCCCGGCTCCAGGACGGAGGTGACGGTCAGCCGGGCCACGTCCACGTTGCTCTCGCTGGCCGTGGTGGTGCGCTCGGGGCCGGAGACGACGTGGTCGGCGGCCACGGCGACCCGCAGGCCGCTGCGCCGGGTCCGGTGCACCAGGCGCAGCCGGGGCCCCGAGGCGAAGTCCTCCTCCGGCTCCAGCGGCGACTTCAGCGCCCGCGCGGCGCGCGGGTCGCCGTCCGGTTCGGGCAGGCTCTCGTTGGCGACCAGCTCCGACTGCACGACCACCCGGGTGCGGCTGTCGACGGGCTCCACCTCGTACGCCACGGCGGCGACGGCGCGCTGGGTGAGGGAGACCAGCCGGGTCGAGCGCACCCGGACCGTCGAGCCGGCCGGGGAAGTCCACTCGCACTCCCGCTCCAGCACGCCCCGGCGCAGGTCCAGGGTCCGCTCGTGCCGGACGAGCCGCCCGTAGCGCAGGTCGAACGGCTCGTCGTCGACCAGCAGCCGCAGCACCTTGCCGTTGGTGACGTTGATGACCGTCTGTCCCGACTCCGGGTAGCCGTAGCCGGCCTCGGCGTACGGCAGCGGATGCAGTTCGTGCACACCGTTGAGGTAGGAGCCGGGCAGGCCGTGCGGCTCGCCCTCGTCGAGGTTGCCGCGCCAGCCGACGTGGCCGTTGGACAGCGCGAACACGGACTCGCTCTGCGCCAGCACGTCGAGGTTGAGCTCCGTCTCGCGCACGGTCCACGGCTCGACGGCGTACGCCCGCTGTGCGATCACTCCTTGCCCCCCAGTTCGGCGAGGTCCGTCACGACCCGGTCGGCGCCGTGCGCGTACAGCGCGTCGGTCTGCCCGACGCGGTCGACGCCGACGACATAGCCGAACCTGCCCGCGCGGCCCGCGTCCATGCCGGCCAGCGCGTCCTCGAACACGGCCGCCCGCTCCGGCCGCACCCCGAGGTCCCGGGCCGCGGCCAGGAAGGTGTCGGGGCGCGGTTTGCCGGGCAGCCCGCGCTCGGCGGCGACCACACCGTCGATCCGCACGTCGAACAGGTCCTCGGCGCCGATGGAGCGCAGCACGTCCCGGCAGTTGGCGCTGGAGGAGACGATCGCGGTGCGCAGGCCGTGGGCGCGGACCGCCTCCAGGTAGCGCAGGGTGCCGTCGTAGGCCTCGACGCCCTGGGTGCGGATCTTCTCCAGCAGGAGGTCGTTCTTGCGGTTGCCGAGGCCGTGCACGGTCGGCGCGTCGGGCGGGTCGCCGGGGTCGCCCTCGGGCAGGTCGATGCCGCGGGAGGCGAGGAAGGTGCGCACGCCGTCGGCGCGCGGGCGGCCGTCGACGTACTCGTCGTAGTCGGTGTCGTCGAACGGCTCGAAGTGTTCGCCCTCGCGTTCGCGCAGGAAGGCGTCGAACATCTCCTTCCAGGCGGCCGCGTGCACCACGGCCGTCTTGGTGACGACCCCGTCGAGGTCGAAGAGGCAGGCCTGGATGTCTTCGGGAAGACCGAGCTCCGTCATACCGGACCCGTTCCCCGCACGGCGGGTGTCCAGTGGGTGGCGCAGGCCACACCGGCCGTGCGCGGCCCGGTTCCCCGCCGGGGCCCGGCGCGGCGGTGACACACTCTTCGGTGTGTCTGTGACCTACGACGACCTGCTCACCCGCGCGCGTGCCCTGGCGCGGACCGGCCGGCGCGCGCTGCTCGGCATCGCCGGCGGTCCCGGCGCGGGCAAGACGACCCTGGCCGAACACCTGGTGCGGGACCTGAACGGGGACGGGGAGCCCTGGGTGGCGCACGTCCCCATGGACGGCTTCCACCTCGCCGACACGGAGCTGGACCGGCTCGGCCGGCTCGGCCGCAAGGGCGCCCCGGACACCTTCGACGCGGCCGGGTACGCGGCGCTGCTGCGGCGTCTGCGCGAGGAGACGGACGAGGTCGTGTACGCGCCCGGCTTCGAACGCGTCCTGGAGCAGCCGGTCGCGGGGGCGATCCCGGTGCCGCCGGGCGCCCGGCTGGTGGTGACGGAGGGCAACTACCTGCTGCTGGACACCGGCGCCTGGGCGCGGGTGCGGCCGCAGCTGGACGAGGTGTGGTTCTGCGAACTCGGCGAGCCGGAGCGGATCCGCCGGCTGGTCGCCCGCCACGAGGAGTTCGGCAAGTCCCACGAGGAGGCGGTGGCGTGGGTGCGGGGCACCGACCAGCGCAACGCCGACCTGATCGCCGCCACCCGCGACCGGGCGGACCTGGTGGTCCCGGCGGCCGCCCTGCCGTCACCGGACGAGCCGGGCGAGGCACGGCCGGCCGTCACCGGCTGACCGCGCCGGCACCGGTTCCGTGCCCGTGCGGGCGGGGCGCGGGCCGCGGGCCGTCCCGTGATCCGGGGCGGGCGGCCCGGCCGGTCGGCGCCGGCCGTCCGATCGGGACGGCCGGCCGTCCGGCCGGGATCCGCCGCGGGCGGGGGCGGCCCGCTACCGGTCCGTGTGCTGGAAGCCCTCCGCGCTCACGTGCGGCATCACCCGGCTCGCCACGCGGTAGCGGCCGTTGGGCACGTCGGCGGACCCGGCGACGTGCACCGTGAGCGGACCCGCCCATTCGTAGCCCCTGCGCTCGGCGTGCCGGGCCAGGCCGTCGGTGAGCGCCTGGCCCACCCGGCTGCCGTGGCGGCCCAGTTCCTGGTGCACGCCGTCGGCGAGTTCGACGTCGTAGGCGTTGGGGACCATCACCCGGCCCGTGGGCGAGACCACGGCGTTGCCGTCGCACTCCTGCCGCAGGGCGTCGAGGACTTCGACGGGTTCCTTGTCGAGGACCCGCGCCCACAGCGCCTCCCATCGGTTCTCCAGTGCCCGTTCCAGAGCGCTCAGTGCGCCCATCGCCTCTCACCTGCCCAGACGTGTCGGGTGCGGATGCGTACGGGCGGCGCCGTCACTTCTCCTCGTAGTCGTCGGGCCGCACCTCGGCCTCCTCCAGGGCCTCGCGCATCGTGCGGCCGGTGGCGCCGGGCTGCCGGGAGGCGTCCTCCTCGCGGTCCCCGAGCGTGTTCTCCAGGACGTCGTCGGTGGTGTCGGTCTTCGGCCGGCTCTCTTCCGGGAAGGTCATGACGTCGGACTCCTCGTCGCGTCGGTGTGTCGGTGATCTTTCGTGGCGGCGGGTTCCCGCACATCGCGCGGGTATCCCTCCGCCCGGCGCCGAAGCCTGCGCGGGCCCTGGTGAGCACGGTCCGTGAGCTATGTTGAACGTCTGTGGAAGACGAAGGGGGCGCACCGGTGCCATCGCCGCAGCAGGCACGCGCACAGGCATCCGCCATCACCTCGGGGAGGACCGGCCCGGAAGCGGAGGCCTCCCCGGCTTCCCGGCTCAGGGCGCTGTTCGACCGGCCGCGGCTGTCCCCGGGGCAGCGGCGCATCGCCCAGTACCTGATCGAGCACCTCACCGAGGCGGCCTTCCTGTCGATCACCGACCTCGCCGAGCGGGTCGGCGTGAGCCAGCCCTCGGTGACCCGTTTCGCCTCGGCGGTCGGCTTCAGCGGTTACCCCGCGCTGCGGGAGAAGCTGCAGGCGATCGCGCTCGGCACCTTCGCCGGCGGCCCGGCCGAGGAGAACCGGGGCAACGAGCTGCAGGCGGCGGTCGACGCCGAGATCGAGAACCTGGAGAACCTGCGGCGCGACTTCGCCGACCCCGACCGGGTGATCGACGTCGGCCGCGAGCTGGCCGCGTCGGCCCCGCTGACCGTGCTGGGCCTGCGCATCTCCGTCTCGCTCGCCGAGTACTTCGCCTACGCCGCCCGCCGCGTCCACCCCGACGTGCGCGTCGTCACCCGGGGCGGCAGCGTCGCCTACGACGCCCTGCTGCAGTCCCGCGAGGCCGGCGGCACCTGGGTGCTGGCGTTCTCCATGCCCCGGCACGCCCACGAGACGCTCACCGCCGTACGGGTCGCCCGCCGCGCCGGGCTCCGGGTCGCCCTGATCACCGACCTGGCCCTCGGGCCGATCGCGGACGAGGCCGACGTCACCTTCGCCACCGGCACCGGCTCACGCCTGGTCTTCGACTCCTACGCCGCACCGGGCGTCATGTGCGCGGCGCTGCTGCAGGCGATGACCGACGCCGACCCGGAGCGGACGCACGCCCGCCTGGAGGAGTACGAACAGGTCGCCGACCAGCACCAGTTCTTCCTCAAGGACTGATCCCCGGGCCGGCCCGGCGCGTCCCGGCGGCCGCCGTCCTCCCGCCCGCGCGGCTGCGCGCGAAACCTTTCACCACACAACGCGCATGAATGTTTTCATGCGTCTTGCAAAGGCAACGGCATATATAAATACTGCTCGCGGAGCGCGGCCCGGCCGCCCGGAGGCGCGGTCCACGTCCTCGCCCCCACCCGTCCCGTGCCCGGAGAAAGCCGACGGTCCGCCCATGCGCACGCCGCCCCACCCGCCGCGCGGGCGCCTCCCGCTGCCGGGCTCCCGCGCGAGCACCCGGGGCCGCCGCCTCCCGCCCGCCGCGGCACCGGGGGCGTCCGGCCGGGCCTCGCCCGCGCGAACGCCCGCGGCGGCCCCGGCCGTCCCCCGGTCCGGGACCGCCCGCCCCGCCGCGCCCCCTGACGACGCCGCACACCGGAAGCGATGATCATGCCCCTGCCGTCCACCCGCATCAGCCCGGACTGGCCGTGCCAGGTCAGGACACCCGGCTCCTACGACTGGGAGCGTTCCGCGGTCAAGTGGCTGCGCGAACTGGTGCCGGCGCGCTACGCCGGCTATCCCGCGCTGATCCGCCACCCCGTGCTGCTCGCCCGCCACGCACAGATCCAGGTCCAGCACGAGATCCGGGTGGCCCGCACCGCGCTGCAGACCGCGCGGGCCGACCTGCCCCGGCTCGGCCTGCCCGAATCGGTCATCGAACACACGATCAAGCTGTACGCGGCGGAGGTGCTGCACCTGCAGCACATCGCGCGCGGCGTGCGCGCCGTCGCCCGGGCGCTGGCCGACCACCACGCCGGACGCTGACCCCGGAGGCCGGCCCCCCGGGAGCCGGGCGCGCCCGCCCCGTCGCCGCCGTGCGCCGCGGCGTGCGCGCCGTCTGCGGCGCCGGCGCGCCCGATGCCGGCGCCGCTCAGCCGGTGGCCGCACCGGGCGCCCGGCATGCGGCCGGGCCCGGCTGCCCGTGCCGGGTCCGCGCGAAGAAGCCGGTCATCCCGCCCGGCTCCATGTGCGATGCTCGACGCGTGACGAGCGAACCCGCCGTGCCGGCCGGGTCCGGAGCCGCACCGGAGACGGCCGCACTGGCCAGGGTGGTCGCCAGGCAGCGTGCCGAGATGGACCGGCTGCGCGACCTGGCCGCGACCTCTGCCGTCCTGGAGCGCGCCAAGGGCGCCGTGATGGCACTGACCGGTTGCTCCGCGGACGCGGCGCGCGAGCTGCTGGCGCAGCGGGCCAGGGCCGAACACCGCACGCTGCTGGAGGAGTGCTGGATCACGCTGGGCAGCCTGGTGCCGCCCCTGGTCCCCGCCGGGCGCGAACCGGAGCTCCCCGCCGGGGCCTCCGGCCGGGCGCCCGGCGTCCCCGTTCCCGCGACGCTGCCCGCGCCGGACGACCTCTCCCCCGCGCTCGGCCGCCTCGCCAAGGCCCTCGTCCACACCGAGACCTCCCGGGACCTCGCCCGCTGCCTGCTGGAACATCTCGCGCCCGAGACCGGGGCCGACGCGGTGATGATCTACGCCCGGCTGTCCGCCGGCGGGCTCGAACTGGTCGGGCACGCCGGCATCGACGACACCCTGGCCGCGCAGTGGCACCAGGTGCCGCCGCTGACCGGGGTGGCGGCGCTGGACGCCCTGCGGGCCGGAGAACCGCGCTGGCTGGAGGACATCGAGCGGGACAGGGAGCGGTACCTGCTGATCGGCGATCCGCCGCAGCGGTGGCGGTCCCGGGCCTGGCTGCCGGTACCGGCCGGGGACACGGCCGGCGTCTGCCTGGGCGTGCTGCGCGGCGGGGGCGGGCCCTTCTCGCCGCGGGACCGGAGGTACCTGGAGGAGGTGGTGCGGCTGTGCGCCGGGTGGCTGCGCGCCTTCGACGCCCGCCAGGAGCGGGCCCCGCGGGGCGCCGCCGACGCCGTCCAGGCGGTGTTCGACGCGCTGCCGGTCGCGGCGATGCTGCTCACCCCGCTGCGCGCCCCTTCCGGGGAGGTCCGGGACTGGCGCGTCGACGCCGCGACCGGGCCGGCCGGGGACGTCGTCGGCGGCACCGGGGCCGAGCTGATCGGCCGGCGGCTCCTGGACTGCTTCCCGGGCGTGGCGGACCGGCCGCTGTGGCAGGGGTTCCTGCACACACTGGCCACCGGGGAGCCGTACGAGGGCGAGCCGTTCGCGCACCAGGGGGTCGTGGCCGGGGCCGCGGAGCTGTCCACGTACGCGGTGCGGGTGGCCCGGCTCGGCGGCCGGCTGGTCGTCACCTGGATACGGCAGGACTCCTCCGACCGGCAGGAGCAGCGGCTGGCGGACCTGCAGCGCCTGGGCAGTCTCGGCTGGGTGAACTGGAACCTGGTCACCCGTGAGGCGGGCTGGTCCTCCCAGGTCTTCGCCCTCTTCGGCCGGGACCCGGCGCACGGCCCGGTCCGCCTCGGGGACCTCCCCGGCCTCGCGCTGCCCGAGGACATGCCGGCGCTGGCCCGCGCCGTCGGGGAGCTCGTCCAGGGCGGCCGGCCGCTCGACGTCCCGTTCCGGATCCGGACCCCGGCCGGGGTGCGGCACCTGCGGTTCGTCGCCGAGACGGTGACGGACGCCGACGGCACGCCCGTCGAGGTGCACGGCTTCGTGCAGGACCTGACCGCGCGGCGCCGCGCGGAACTGGCCCTCGTCGAGAGCGAACGGGCGATCCTGACCCAGCACGAGGTGCTGCGGACCGAGCGGACGCTCGCCGCCCGGCTGCAGCACGCGCTGCTGCCGCTGCCCCGGCGGCCCGTGCGGCTGGCCGGGCTGCGCGTCGAAGTGGCCTATCTGCCCGCGCAGTCCGGGGTCCACGTCGGCGGCGACTGGTTCAGCGCGATAGAACTGCCCGACGGCGACGCCCTGTTCGTGGTCGGCGACGTCGCCGGACACGGCGTGGACGCGGTCGCCACGATGGCCCAGCTCCGCTTCACCGCCAAGGGCATGGTCATCACGGGCTCGTCGCTGACCGGTGCGCTGGCCCGGCTGAACACGCTGCTGCTGCACTCCCGCGACTCCCACGGCACCGCCACCATGGTCCTCGCCCGCTACGACCCCGCCGGGCGCCGCCTGCTCTGGGCGCAGGCGGGGCATCTGCCGCCGCTGCTGCTGCGCGGCGGCGAGGTGCGCTACCTGGACCGTCCGAGCGGGATGCTGCTCGGGGCGACCTCCGCACCGGTCTTCCGGGAGGCGCAGTGCCGGCTGGAACCGGGAGACCGGGTCCTGCTGTACACGGACGGCCTGGTCGAGCGCCCGCCGGACAGTCTCGACCGCGGCCTGGAGCGCCTCGCCCGGGCCGTCGCCGCCCACCACGCCGACAGGCCGGGCTCCCTGGGGCCGCTCCTCGCCGAGATGCTGGAGGGGGAGCGCCGGGACGACGTGTGCGTGCTGGACATCCGGGTGCCGCGGGAAGAGGCCGAAGAGCCGGTCTGAGGGCCTTCGCGCGGTGCTCCCCGGGGATCGGGGCCGTCCGGCGGCATCCGCCCGCTCCCCCCGCCGCCCGCTTCCGCGGAGCCCGACGGCGCGGTGGTGGTCCTCCGGCGCGGGGCGCCGCCGGGGCGGGTCCTCCAGGAGATCGAGCCGGCGCTCGACGGTACGTGACCCCGGCCGCCGGGGGTACGGAGTGCCTTTACGGGTGGCACTCAGTGCCATACATTGAGGGCGTGCACGGTGGCACGGCGAACCGCGCGCACCCGCGTGCCCGGGCGGCCGCGCACGCGGGATTCCGGCCGAGTGCAGGGAGTTGACAGCGTGTACCACCACTCAGGAAGCGCGGCCCGGCAGGCCACGGACTCCGTGACGGGCGTGCTCGACCCCGAGGCCGGTCCCGGAGCGGGCCCCCGGACCGGCCCGCAGGCCGGCCCCGGGGCCGGGGAGACGGACGTCCTCCTCTTCCAGCGCTGCACCTGGTGCGGCACCGCCGTGTACCACCGGCTGCTGTGCCCGGTCTGCCGGGGCAGCGACCTGAGGACCGAGCGCAGCGAGGGCACCGGGACGGTGCGCCACTCCACGGTGGTGCACCGCAACTCCCCCGCCGCGCGCAACGTGTCGCTGATCGAGATGGCCGAGGGCTTCGTCGTGCGCGGCCGGGTCATGGGCCCGCCCGTCGGCATCCACAGCGGGGACCGGGTGCGGCTGTCCACGGCCCAGGACCCGGTACGGGGCGAGCCGGTCTTCCAGCTGGTCGACGAGCCGTACCGGGCCTGGATCTGACGAGGGGCCGGTCACCGCGGACCGGGGAGCACGTCCGCCGTGCGCACGGGCCGCCCCGTCGCGAAGCTCCGGTTGGCCGCGAGCCCGACGGCCAGGGCGAGCGCCCCGTCGCGTTCGGTGGCCGTCGGATGCGCCGCCTGCCCGGTGTGCGCCGGCCGGCCGGGATCCACGGGTCCGAAGAGGGCGTCGAGCATGCGCGGGTCGCCGCCGCCGTGGGCCTCGTGATCGACGGACAGCGGAATCCCGACCGGGGGCCGCCACAGCGGACGCAGCGTGAGCCGGGCGCCGCCCGCGTGCTCGGCGGCCGTGTCCCCGTGCAGCGCGCCGCGGGCGGAGGTGATCCGGGTGCGCGGCGGCTGCCGGCGGCTCTCCTCGACCTCCAGCTCCAGCCGGCCGGCGCTGCCGTTGAACATCACCCGGTAGCCCTCCCAGGGGGAGTAGGCGGTCAGGTGGTACGTCATGGTCGCGCCGCGCGCGTACCGCACGAGGACCGCCATGTCGTCCTCGATGGTGACGGGGCCGTCGAAGACGTTGCGGTCGCGCAGGTAGCCGTCGTCGGGCTCGGCGTCAAGGTAGAGGGCGCGCAGGGTGTCGTCGGCGGCGAGGTCGAGCGCGAACGGGTCGCCGGCCGCCTCGGCGGAGCCGTGCGCGCGGTGGTAGTCCCGGCGCAGTCCGTGGCGTTCGCCTGCGTCACGGCCGTAGAAGCCGAGCCGGCCGTAGCCGAAGGTCTCGTGCGGCTCGTCGGCGAGCCACCAGTTCACCAGGTCGAAGTGGTGGGAGGCCTTGTGCACCATCAGGCCGCCGCTGTTGCGCTTCTCCCGGTGCCAGCGGCGGAAGTAGTCCGCGCCGTGCCGGACGTCGAGCAGCCACTCGAAGTGGACCGACAGCACCTCGCCGATCGCGCCCTCGGCGAGCAGGGAACGGACCTTCCCGTGCACGGGGTTGAAGCGGTAGTTGAAGGCGACGGTCAGGGAGTTGCCGGTCTCGCGGACGGTGTCGAGGATGCGGGCGCAGCGGTCCGCGTCGACGGTCATCGGCTTCTCGGTGACGACCCGGCAGCCCGCGCGCAGCGCCGGCACGATGTAGCGGTCGTGCTCGGCGTCGACGGTGGTGACGACGACCTCGTCGATGTCCTCCTCGGCGAGCAGGTCGGCGAAGCGCTCCGGCTCCCACCGGGAGGCGGCCGGCCGGCCCGCCTCGGCCAGCAGGCGGTTGTGGAAGGCCATCCGGGTCGGGCTGGGGTCGCACAGGGCGGCGACGAGGTGGCCGGGGCGTTCGGAGAGGCCCCGGGTGTACAGCTGGGCGCGGTGGCCGGTGCCGACGACGGCCGCGCGCAGAGGGGGAGTTCGGCTCATGGGGGTGGCCTTTCCCGGCGGGGGGCCGTCCACTCCCGTGTTCGGAAAGCGCTTGCCGCCCGTCAGGGCGTGAGGGTGATCCGTATGCCGACCGTGCCGTCCACGCCCCGGCGCAGCCGGCTGCCGAGGAGGGTGAGACGGCCCACGAGACCGTACTTGCGGGCGATGAGCCGCCGGTAGCGGACACCGGTGGCCGGGTCGCAGATCTCGGCGGTCGCGGGGATCTGGTCGCCGGTGGGGTTGCCGCGCAGGTCGCAGGGGCCGACCAGGACGTCGGAGCGGTGGCGGATCCGTCGGACCTTCCAGGAGTCGGCGGCCGTCCAGACGCCGAGCGCGTCGCCGTCGCGCACCACCCACACCGGGGTGGCGACCGGGGTCCCGTTCCTGCGGTGACTGGTGAGCAGCAGATACGTGCCGGCGCCGAGCCGGTCGAGTGGCGCGTCGTCCATGGCGGGCAGTCTAGGGGCGCGCGGGCGCGGCGGACAGCGCGGGCGCGGCGCGGGGCGCGGTCCCGTTCGCTCCGGCGCCGCCGTCCGATCCGGGCGGACGGGCGGCGCCTCGGCGCGGTCGGTGCCCGCCGGGCAGCCGGTGTCGCCGGGTTCCAGGGTTCCGGGGGCCGCGCGCACGGCGGGTCCGGCGGGGGCGCCGCCGGACCGGCTCCCGCGACGGCGGCGCGCCCTCGGGGCGGATGCGCCCTTTTCCGCTCGCACGGCGGCGGACCCGGGCGAGGGCGGGCGTGGGTGCGCGAAGGACCCGGTCCACCGGACGTGCGGTGCGGGATGCTGGTCATGGGCACGAGAGAGGGGGGACGTGGCGTGACCGGGAAACGCGAGGACGGGGAGCGGACCGCGCCGGCCGGCGCGGTCCTGGAGGTCGCCTGTGATGAGTCGGGGTCGGACGGCGAGAACCTCACCGGCGGGAACACCGACGTGTTCGCGCACGCCAGTGTGCGGCTGTCCATGGCCTCGGCGGCGGCCTCCGTGCGGGAGATACGGGACCGGATCCGCTCGCCGGCCGAGGAGTACAAGGCGAACCACCTGCTGCGGGAGAAGCACCGGGCGGTGCTGGAGTGGCTGCTGTGCCCGTCGGGGCCGATCCACGGACGCGCTCACGTGCACCTGACGGAGAAGGCGTTCTTCGTGGTGGACCGGGTCGTCGGGCTGCTGCTCGGCGACCCCGCCGAGGCCGCTCCCCTGTTCCGCGCGGGGCGGGGGACCTTCGGGGACGAGGCGTGGCGGGAGTTCCTGACGTCGGCCAACCGGCTGCTGCGCAGGAACGGCGTCCGGGACGGCGACGCGGACCGGACGGAACCTGTCGACGCCTTCTTCCGCACGGTCGAGGCCCTGTGCCGCGCGCATCCCGGCACGGACGCGGCGGCCCGGCTGGAGCGGCTCGCGGCGGCCCGGCCCCGGGCGGCCGCCCACCGGGCCCGGATCCTGGCCGGCCCGGCCCTGGTTCCCGTCCTCAATCCGCTGCTGCCCGCCGTCGTGGCCACGGCCGCGCACTGGAGCGCGGGCGGGCAGCCGGTCCACCTGGTGCACGACCGGCAGAACATGCTGACGCCGGAGCGGATCGCCTGGATCGAACAGACGGCCCGGCTCGGCGGCATCGGCCTGGTGGAGGTGCGGCTCGTCGCCGCGCGGCTGGATCCACGGGTGCAACTCGCCGACTTCCTCGCCGGGATCGCCCGCAAGATCGCCTCCGACGAGCTGAACGGGCACGGCGACGCGGAGCTCACCGCGCTGCTGCGTCCCTACGTCGGCACGGCGTCCGTCTGGGGCGACGCGCGCAGTTGGGCCGCGCTCACCCGGCAGGCGGACGACGCGGCCCTTCCGGCACGTCCCGACCCGGTCGGCCGGACGGCCCGTTGAGGCCGCGCCGCGCGAACGGACCGGCACCCGGCACCCGGCAGTCGCAGGCGGCCAGGGCCCGGGACCACCGGCTCGGCGGCGGTGGCCGCTGCGGGCCGACCGGTGACGGTGCGAGAAGGGGGCCCGTCCGGCGGGGCACCCCGGGACGGATCTCCGAGGCGGAGGCGGGCCTACGCCGCGCTTCCCCGGTTCGGGGCCGCGGCGGCCCACTCCATGACGAGGCGCTGGTACTCCTCGCGCTGCTCGACGCTCAGTGTCCCGCCCGACCGGAGCCACAGGGCCCGGATCTCCTCGTTGACCTCGTCAGCCGATCGCTCGGAAGAAGGCTCAACAGTGGTGGACATGTTGTGAAGCATAGGGCTCTGGAGGTGAAGACGATGTGAGTATTCGCACCCCAAGCGGACATTTCGGACCGTGTTGCTGCTCACGTCCATCTGCCGCGGGCGGTGGGCGAGTTCACCCACCGCCCGCCCCCGGCCCGGCTCCGGCGCCGGGCCGGGGCCCGGGTGTCGGGGACGCGTCCGGGGTGTGACGTCTCCCGGCGGACCGGGCGCGCTCACGTGCCCGGCTTGCGGCCGTACACGTAGACGTCGTCGCCGTTCTTCAGCAGCGACCAGTACTTCTTGGCGTCGGTCTTGGTCATGTTGACGCAGCCGTGCGAGCCGGGCGGGTTCCACATGCTGACGCCCACGGAGTGGAAGGCCTGGCCGCCGTCGAAGAACTGGGCGTAGGGCATCGGCACGTCGTAGATGGAGGAGACGTGGTCGATGTTCCGCCAGTAGATCTTCTTCAGGCCGGTGCGGGTCTCGTAGCCGTCCCGGCCCGTGCGGACCGGCACCGGGCCGTGGACGAGCTTGCTGCCGTCCTGGATCCAGCTCAGCTGGAGGGTGAGGTTCACGCAGGCGATGCGGCCCTTGTTCACCGGGCACTTGCCGTCCTTGTTGGGCTTTTTCCCGACGGCCTTCTGCTTGTTCATGAGGTCCATCACGCCCCAGGTGACGGGACCGGCGTAGCCGATGTTGGGCGTGATGCCGTGCTTGGTCTGGAAGGTCTGTATGGCCTTGCAGTCGGCGGTGGACTGCTTGCCGTCGACCGGGCGGCCCAGGAACTTCTCCACCTGTTTCTGGTGGGGGCCGGTCTGCGCGGTGCAGCTCGCGGCCTGCGCCGGTGCGGCGCCGAGCGCGAGGGTGAGCGGCGCCACCAGTCCGGTGATTCCCACAGCGACGGCTCCCCGTCTGCGGATGTTCCCCATGGCGGGTCATGCCTTTCTGCTCGACAGCTCGCATGGTCTGCGTTTCTGCCAGCTAGACAGGCGGCCCGGGGAAGGGGTTGTGCGGTCGGCCGGACCGCGACCGAACGGTGACATTCGGGTCCTCCCGGCGCGGGCGGGCGCCGGGAGGGCCGGGGCGTCAGCGGTACCCGGTGGTGTCGGCCGGCTTGCCCGCGTCCTGCACCTCGACGAGGTACCGCCAGGCGTCCGGCCGGCTGCCGTCGAGGTCCGTGAAGCCGTACACCCGGGCGAGGCCGCCGCTGGAGAGGGAGGCGCCGTTGAAGCGGGCCACGTCCGGGTCGGCGGCGAGGGCGGCGACGGCGCGCCCCACGTAGCGCGGGGTCTCCGAGATGGCGAAGTGGGGGACGCGCTCCAGGGCGTCGCGCCAGTTGTCCTCGCGTACGCCGTAGTGGTCGAGCATGATCTCCGAGCGCAGCCAGCCCGGGGTCAGGGCCACGGCGGTGGCGCCGCGCGGTCCCAGTTCGTGGCCGAGGGCGAAGGCCATGCGCAGCACGGACGCCTTGGCGAGGTCGTAGAAGAAGGAGACGCGGTAGTGGTCGCGGTTGTAGTCGGCGGTGCCGTCGGTGACCTCGACCACCAGGCCGCCGGGGCGGCGCAGCAGCAGGGGCAGGGCGTGGTGGCTGGTGACGGCGTGCGTCTCGACCGCGAGCCGGAGCAGGCGGAGCCCGTTGTCCAGGTCGTGCTCCCAGAGCGGGGTCTCCCACTCGAAGAGCGTCTCGCCGCCCCAGATGTCGTTGACGAGGACGTCCAGGCGGCCCTGTTCACGGGCGATGCGGTCGACGAGGGCGCGGACCTGCGCCGGGTCGAGGTGGTCGGCGGGCACGGCGATGCCGCGGCCGCCGGCCTCGGTGACCAGGTCGGCGGTGTCCTCGACGGTCTCGGGGCGGTCGTACTCCGAACGCCGTGCGCGAGTGCTGCGTCCGGTGACGTAGACGGTGGCGCCGGCCGCCCCGAGTTCCACCGCGATGCCCCGTCCGGCGCCCCGGGTCGCCCCGGCGACCAGCGCGACCTTGCCCTCCAGTGGAGCCGTCATGTCCTGCCTCCCGTGATCGTGGTGACCGATGTCGCTCCGACGGTGCCGGGGAAGCCGGACATCTCCTGTCGCCTTTTCCGGGTGTTTCCGGGTCCCGGGTTCCGGGCGTTTCCGGGTCCGGGGCGTTCCCGGAGGCCGGGCGTTCCCGGGCAGGCCCGGACTCCGGGTACGCCCGGACCCGGGCTCTCAGGAGGCCCGCGGTGCGCCGGGTCCCGGGCCTTCCCGGACTGGCGTCTCAGTGGCCGCGGGCGATCCACTCCTCCAGGTGCGGGGCCTCGGCTCCGATGGTGGTGGCGTCGCCGTGGCCGGTGAGGACCTTCGTCCCGGGCGGGAGGGTCAGCAGGCGGTCGCGGATCGAGTCGATGATCGTCGGGAAGTGGGACCAGGAGCGGCCGGTGGCGCCGGGCCCGCCCCGGAAGAGGGTGTCGCCGGTGAAGACGGTCGCCAGGCCCGGGTCGTACAGGCAGACGGCGCCGGGCGCGTGCCCCGGGGTGTGCAGGACCTTGAGGTCGGCGCCGGCGGCCTCGATCACCTGCCCGTCGACCAGCCAGGCGTCGGGGTCGCGGTCCGGGTGGGTCTGCTTCCACAGCGGCAGGTCGTCGTGGTGGAGCCAGATGGTGGCGCCGGTGCGCTCGGCGAGGGCGGGGGCGGCGTTGACGTGGTCGTTGTGGGCGTGGGTGCACACGATGGCGGTGAGCCGGCGGTCGCCGACGGCCTCGGCGACGGCGTCGGCGTCGTGGGCGGCGTCGATGACGACGACCTCGTGGTCGTCACCGACGATCCACACGTTGTTGTCGACGTCCCAGGTGCCGCCGTCGAGGCTGAACTGCCCGGAGGTGACGAGGCGTTCGATACGGGTGGTCATCACAGCACCACCACCGAGCGCAGGACGTCACCGGCGTGCATCCGCTCGAACGCCTTCTCCACCTCGTCGAGCCGGATCGTCTCGGTGACGAACGCGGCCAGGTCCAGGCGGCCCTGCAGGTGCAGGTCGATCAGCATGGGGAAGTCGCGGGAGGGCAGGCAGTCGCCGTACCAGGAGGACTTCAGGGCCCCGCCGCGCCCGAAGACGTCCAGCAGCGGCAGCTCGAGCTTCATCTCCGGAGTGGGCACGCCGACCAGCACCACGGTGCCGGCCAGGTCACGGGCGTAGAAGGCCTGCCGGTACGTCTCGGGGCGGCCGACCGCCTCGATGACGACGTCGGCGCCGAAGCCGCCGGTCAGCTCGCGGATCGCCTCGACCGGGTCGGTCTCGCGGGAGTTGACGGTGTGGGTGGCGCCCATGGTGCGGGCGGTGGCCAGCTTGCGGTCGTCGATGTCCACGGCGATGATCTTCGCCGCCCCCGCCAGGTACGCGCCGGCGACGGCCGCGTCGCCGACGCCGCCGCAGCCGATGACGGCGACCGTGTCGCCGCGGGTGACGCCCCCGGTGTTGATCGCGGCGCCGATGCCGGCCATCACGCCGCAGCCCAGCAACCCGGCGACCTGCGGGGGAACCGCGGGATCGACCTTGGTGCACTGGCCGGCGGCGACGAGCGTCTTCTCGGCGAAGGCGCCGATGCCCAGGGCCGGGGACAGCTCCCGGCCGCTGTCGGCCAGCGTCATCTTCTGCTCGGCGTTGTGGGTGTCGAAGCAGTACCAGGGCCGGCCGCGCAGACAGGCGCGGCACTTCCCGCACACCGCGCGCCAGTTGAGGATCACGAAGTCGCCGGGCGCGAGGTCCGTGACCTGCTCGCCGACCGACTCCACCACGCCCGCGGCCTCGTGGCCGAGCAGGAAGGGGAAGTCGTCGCCGATGCCGCCCTGCTTGTAGTGCAGGTCGGTGTGGCACACCCCGCAGGCCTGGACGCGCACCACGGCCTCGCCCGGCCCCGGATCGGGCACGACGATCGTCTCGATGCGCACCGGCTCGTCCCTGCCCGGTGCGATCACGCCGCGTACTTCCTGCGCCATGGTGCTGCCCCTTCCCTCTTCCCTCGACCGGTGTCCGTCGCCTCCGACCCTATGCGTGACTGATCGGTAAGGGATGCGACCCGCGGCATTCCGGTCGCGCCGGGCCGGCACGGGAACGGAATTCCCAGGTCCCCGGCGAAGGGCTCGGCGTAGCCTGATTGCTCCGTCCGAGCCCGAAGGAGCGTCGTGAGCACCGCAGAGACCCAGACCCCTGCACCCGCCTGGCGGCTGCTCCTCGGATACGTCCGGCCGCACCGGTGGGCCCTGCTGGCGGGCGCCGTGCTCTCGCTGGTCACCGGGGCGACCGGGCTGCTGCTGCCGCTGGTGGCGCGGGAGCTGATCGACGACCTGGCGCACGACCGGGCCGTCACCGGCGCGCTGGCCGCCATGTCGGGGCTGGTGATCGCCAACGCGGCGATGGGCGCGCTGGGCGCGTACGTGCTGCAGCGCACCGCCGAGTCGGTGGTGCTCGGCGCGCGGCGCGCCCTGTCGTCATATCTGCTGCGGCTGCGCGTCCGGGCCGTCGACCGCAGCGAGCCGGGCGACCTGATGGCCCGCATCACCTCCGACACCACCCTGCTGCGCGAGGTCACCACCGACTCCCTGGTCGGCCTCGGCACGGGCGGTCTCACGCTGGTCGCGACCGTGGTGATGATGGGCCTGGTGGACCCGGTGCTGCTCGGGGTCACCCTGGCGGTGATCCTGGCCGCGGGGACGGTCCTCGGGCTGATCGTGCCGCGCATCAACCGGGCGAGCCGCCGGGCGCAGGACGCGGTCGGCGTGATGGGCGCCGCGCTGGAGCGGACCCTCGGCGCGCTGCGCACGGTGAAGGCGTCCGGCGCCGAGCACCGCGAGGAGCGCGCGCTGCACGAGGCCGCCGAGGAGTCGTGGCGGCAGAGCGTGCGCGCCGCCAAGTGGTCGGCCGCGGCGGGCAACACGGCCGGGCTCGCGATGCAGATCGCCTTCATCACGGTCCTCGCGGTGGGCGGGGCGCGGGTGGCGACCGGCGCCGTCGACGTCGGCACCCTGGTCGCGTTCCTGCTGTACGTCTTCTACCTGATGGCGCCGATCCAGCAGGTCGTCGGCGCGATCACCCAGTACCAGACCGGCTCGGCGGCGCTCGCCCGGATCCAGGAGGCGCTGCGCCTGCCCGCCGAGCCGCCGGCCCGGCCCGCGCCGCTGCCCCCCGCCGGCGCGGAACCCGCCTCCGTCGCCTTCCGTGACGTCCGCTTCCGCTACGCCGACGACCTGCCCTACGTCCACCACGGGGTGACGTTCACCGTGCCCGCCCGCGGCATGACGGCGTTCGTCGGCCCGTCCGGCGCGGGCAAGACCACCGTCTTCTCCCTCATCGAGCGGTTCTACGACCCGGAGTCCGGCGAGATCACCCTCGACGGCCGCGGCCTCGGCGACTGGGAGCTGTCCCGGCTGCGGGCCGCGATCGGCTACGTGGAGCAGGACGCGCCGGTCCTGTCGGGCTCGCTGCGGGACAACCTGCTGCTGGGCAACCCGGGCGCGGACGACGCCGCCCTCGCCCATGTGCTGAAGACGACCCGCCTGGACGGGCTGGTCGCCCGCCTGCCCCAGGGCCTGGACACGCTCGTGGGGCACCGCGGCACCAAGCTGTCGGGCGGGGAGCGGCAGCGCGTCGCCATCGCCCGCGCCCTGCTGCGCCGCCCCCGGCTGCTGCTGCTCGACGAGGCCACCTCGCAGCTGGACGCGGTGAACGAGGCGGCGCTGCGCGACACCGTCGCCGACGTGGCCCGCACCACCACGGTGCTGGTCGTCGCGCACCGGCTGTCCACGGTGACGATGGCCGACCGGATCGTCGTGATGGACGCGGGCCGGGTCCGCGCGGTCGGCACCCACCGGGAACTCGTGGCGGCCGATCCGCTGTACGCGGAGCTGGCGGCCACCCAGTTCCTCGCCGCGGCCGACTGAGCCGGCGCCGCGCCCGGCAGGGGCGGCCGGGCTTGCCGGGCGCACCGGGGCGGAGGAGCCTCGAAGGGAGAGACGAAGGAGGTCGTCATGGGAACCGCGGCAGACCCCGCCTTCGACACCGAGATCCTGCGCCGGGCGATAGAGGGCGAGGACCCCCGGACCCTGGTGTCGCTCTACGCGGACGACGCGGAGCTGCGCATCGTGGACCGCGACGCCCAGCCGAGCCGCCCCAGGGTGCTGCACGGCCGGGACGAGATCGCCCGGATGCTCCAGGACGTCTACAGCCGGGACATGACGCACAAGCTGGAGCAGTGCGTCGTCCAGGGCGACCACGCCGCCTACAGCGAGTCCTGCCGGTACCCGGACGGGGTCCGTGTCCTGTCCGAGTCGATGCTCTCGCTCCGGGACGGCAGGATCGCCGAGCAGACGCTGATCCAGGCCTGGGACGAGTAAGGAGGACATACGGCCCGGCCCCCCGGCCGGTGCGGCGCACGGGGCGCCTTCCGCCCTCGAGGCGGCGGGGGAACGCGCCGGTGCCGCGACGCCGCGCGGGCCCGTCGCGGGGCCCTAGCGTGGCGGCAGCCGGTGCAGGACGACGTCGGTGAGCCGGCCGCCGGCGGCCGTGGCCGTCATGTACGTGCAGTGCGGCTGGCGGCGCCGGTCGGTCGGGGAGCCGGGGTTGAGCAGGCGCAGGCCGGTGGCGGCGGTGGTGTCCCACGGGATGTGGCTGTGCCCGAAGACCAGCACGTCCAGGCCGGGGAAGCGGGCGGCGCAGCGCGTCTCCCGGCCCCGGGCGGGACCCGTCTCGTGGACGACGCCGAAGCGGAGCCCGCCGATCTCGGCGTACGCCACCTCGGGCAGCCGGGCGCGCAGCGCCGGCCCGTCGTTGTTGCCGTACACGCCGACGAGTCTGCGGCAGCGGCTCTCCAGCAGATCCAGGGTGGCCGTGTCGACCCAGTCCCCGGCGTGGAACACGACGTCGGCGTCCGGGAGTTCGGCCAGCAGCCGCGCGGGCAGCTGCTTCGCGCGCTTGGGCAGGTGGGTGTCGGACATCAGCAGCAGGCGCACGGGGTCAGCCTAGGCCGCGGGCCGCCGGGCGGCAGCGCGGGGCGGCCCGGCGGGTCACCGGGCTTGCGGCGCACGCCGGTTCACGGAACGGTTCCGGCCCCGGCGCCTGCCGTACCGCCGATAGGGTTACCATCAGCCCACTCGCACCAAACCTGCATGTGAACGGCAAGCGACCCAAGGGGGGCCCGGAGCCCGATGCCGGTCAAGGTCAGCGTCATCGTTCCCGTCTACAACCCCGGGACGTACATCGAGGACTGCATCGCCTCGCTGCAGCGGCAGTCGCTGCCTCCCGAAGAGTACGAGGTGATCTTCGTCGACGACGGCTCGACCGACGACACCCCGGCCCGGCTGGACGCGCTCGCCGCCGAGGACCCCCGGATGCGGGTCATCCACCAGGAGAACTCCGGCTGGTCGGGCAAGCCCCGCAACGTCGGCATCGACGCCGCCCGCGGCGAGTTCGTGATGTTCGTCGACAACGACGACTACCTGGGCGACGAGGCCCTGGAGCGGATGTACGACTACGGCGTCGCCAACGACGCCGACGTGATCGTCGGCAAGATGGCCGGCAAGGGCCGCGGTGTCCCGGTGGAGCTCTTCCGCCGCAACCACCCGCGCGCCACCGTCGAGAACGCCCCGCTGATCGACAGCCTCACCCCGCACAAGATGGTGCGGAAGTCCTTCCTGGAACGCACCGGCCTGCGCTTCCCCGAGGGCAGGCGCCGCCTGGAGGACCACGTCTTCGTCACGGAGGCGTACCTGCGCGCCGGGAACGTCTCCGTGCTCAGCGACTACGTCTGCTACTACCACGTCAAGCGCGACGACGCCGCCAACGCCGGCTTCCAGCGCTTCGACCCCGTCGGCTACTTCAAGAACCTGCGCGAGGCCCTCGACGTCGTCGAGAAGTACACCGAGCCGGGCCCGCTGCGCGACCGGCTCTTCCGCCGCTGGCTGCGGGTGGAGATGGTGGAGCGGCTGCGCGGGCGGCGCTTCCTCGCCCTGCCCGAGGACTACCGCAAGGAGCTGTTCGACGAGATCCACGGGGTCGTCGTGGAGCGCTTCGGCCCCGGTGTCGCGGCCGGGCTGCAGCCGACGCAGCAGGTCGTCGCCGCGCTGGCCGCCGCCGGCCGGTTCGACGCGGTGGTGGCGTTCGCCGAGTGGGAGAACTCCGTCGCGCTGACCGCCGCGCCCGGCGGCGTGGAGTGGCGGGACGGCGCGCTGCGGATCGAGTTCTCCGCCGAGTACGCCCTGGCCGGTGAGCCGATGACGTTCCCCGCCGACAGCGCGAGCACCCCCCTCGGCGAGGCGCCGGAGGACGTCGCGGAGGCGGTCGCGTGGGTGGGCGCGGAGACCGCCGCCCGCTTCGACAAGGCCGCCGCGGACCTGCTGCTGCGCGAGCGCGCCAGTGCGGCGCAGCACTTCCAGCCGGTGACGTTCCACCGCGAGACCGTGCCCGCCGGGGCCGGCGGGCGGGTCCGGCTGGTGCTGCGGGCGACGGCCACCGTCGACCCGGCCGCCCTGCCGGGCACCGGGATCTGGGACGCCGTCGTCCGGGTCAGGCTGGGCGGCTGGACCAAGGAGTGCCGGCTCGGCCCGGTGCCCCGTGCGAGCCGCCCCGCGCCGCGGGCCGGACTCGTCGGGGGCCGCGCGGTCCTGCCGTACTGGACCGACCCGCACGGCAACCTGTCCCTGGACCTCGGCGCCTCGGTGAAGCGGCTCGGCCTCGGGCGGGCCGTCGTCAGCGCCACCGGCGACCGGTTCCGGGCCGTGCTGCCGTGGTACGTGCCCGGCGACAGCGCGGCGCTGCTGCGGCTCACCTCCGCCGGGCGGTCCGTCGAGGTGCCCGCCACGCTGGCGCCCGCCGCGGGCGGGCAGGGGGCGCGGCTGGAAGCCGGACTGCCCGTCGCCGGCCTGTCCGGCGCGGTGTGGCGGGCCGCGGTGTGCCCGGACCCGGACGCCGCAGCGCCGCGTTTCCTCGGACTGCCGCTCGCCCTGCGCGCCGGGAACGGCGGGGTGCGGGTGGTGCCCGTGCCGGGTCCCGGCCCGCTGCGGCGGCTGGCCCGCGGGGTGCGGCGCGTGCTCGGCGCGGCACGGAAGAAGACGGTTTCGCGGATCAGGGCGCGAAGGGTGTGACAGCGTGCGACCACTGGAGATGACGGGGGCCTGGATACTGGAGCCGAAGGTCTTCCCGGACGACCGGGGCAGCTTCCACGAGTGGTACCGCGGCCGGGAGTTCCGCGAGGCCACCGGGTACGACCTGTCCCTCGCGCAGGCCAACTGCTCGGTCTCCCGCTGGGGCGTGCTGCGCGGCGTGCACTTCGCGGACGTGCCGCCCGGCCAGGCCAAGTACGTCACGTGCGTGCGGGGCGCGATCCTGGACGTGGTGGTCGACATCCGGGTCGGCTCGCCCACGTTCGGGCGGTGGGAGGCGGTGCGGCTGGACGACGACACCCGGCACGCGGTGTTCCTCGCCGAAGGGCTCGGACACGCGTTCATGGCGCTCACCGACGATGCCACCGTCGTCTACCTGTGCTCGACGGGCTACGCGCCCGAGCGCGAGCACGAGGTGCATGCGCTGGACCCGGACCTGGGCATCGCCTGGCCCGAGGACATCGAGCCGGTGCTGTCCCCGAAGGACGCCGGGGCGCCGTCGCTCGCCGAGGCGCGGCGGGCCGGGCTGCTGCCCACGTACGAGGCGTGCACCGCCCATTACGAGCGGCTGCGCGCGGGACGGCCGGGCGGCTGACGCCCACCGCCGCGGCCGGCCGCCGGCACCGGCCGCGGCGCGTCGATCACGTCGGCCGCCGTGCGGCTAACGGCTGACGCCGATCTGCTCCACCGCGCGGCGCAGCGGTTCCCAGCCGCGGGAGCGGCCGAGGCCGAGGTTGCGGGCCCGGACGAGGCGCCCCCAGAAGCCGGCCCGGAGCAGGGTCTCGGGGGACACGGCCCCGGCCCGTTCCAGGATCGCCTCGGGCACCTTCTGCGGGTCGGGCACCAGGTATTCGGCGAGGATCTCCTCGTACTGGTCCTGCAGCACGGTGTTGCCGGAGTCGGCGCCGAACACCACGAGCTGTCCGGTGGGCTGGGTGTCCACCAGGACGGTCACCAGGTCGGGGCGGTACCGGGCGAGGATCTCGACGAGTTTGTAGACGTCGCCGGTCCAGGCGTCGGTGTGCCGGTCGCGGGCCGCCTCGTCCACGTTGCGCGGCAGCATGTCGTCGAAGACGATCACGCTGGCCCAGTCGGAGTGCTTCTCGATGTTGATGAAGTCGCGCAGGGCGTACTCGAACAGGTGCATACCGTCGATGAACGACAGGTCGAGCGTGGTGCGCCGCCAGTGGCCGAGCGGGGAGCGGCCCCGGCGCAGGTTGCGCAGCGGGTGACGGCCGCCCTTGAGGTGCGCCAGCGGGTTGTCGCGGGCGAAGAAGTCGTCGCTGGTGGCCTTCACCAGGTGGACGTCGCAGCGGATTTCCGTGACCACCTTGAACGCCGGGTCGACGGCGATGCTGGGAACCCGGGACAGCCGCAGGCTGCGGCCGTCGTTGACGCCGATCTCCAGGTAGTTGCGGTTGGCGCTGACCTTGTGCAGTTCCCGGAGGAACTCATGGCGTTTCACGAAGGGAACTCCTTGCGGATACGGGGAAGGGCCTCGTGCAGGGCGGCACGCCAGTCACGGGGCGGTGGCAGGCCGATGTCCTGCCACCGGCCGTGCGCGAGGGCGCTGTAGGCGGGGCGCGGCGCGGGCCGCGGGAAGGCCGCGCCGCTCGTGGGGCGGACCCGGTCCGGGTCGGCTCCGATCAGCCGGAACACCTCCCGGGCCAGGTCGTACCAGGAGGCCTCGCCCGAGCTGGTGGCGTGGAAGACGCCGTGCGCGTCGCGGCCGACGCGCGGGCCGAGGTCGGCGATGCGCACGGCGACGTCCGCGCTCCAGGTGGGCTGCCCGCGCTGGTCGTCGACCACGTCGACGGTGGGGCGGCGGGCCTCCAGGTCGATCATCGTCCGCACGAAGCTGCGGCCGTGGGCGCCGTACAGCCAGGCGGTGCGGACGACGGCGCCGGCCCCGGGGAGTTCCTCCAGGACGGCCCGCTCGCCGGCGAGCTTGGTGCGGCCGTAGGCGGTGCGCGGGGCCGGCGGATGGTCCTCCGGGTAGGGGGTGTCGCGGCGGACGCCGGAGAAGACGTAGTCGGTGGAGACGTGCACCAGGCGGACGCCGTGCGCGGCGCAGGCCCGGGCGAGCAGCCGCGGCCCGTCGCCGTTGACGGCGAGCGCCCGCGCCTCGTCGGTCTCCGCGTCGTCGACGGCGGTGTACGCGGCGCAGTTGACCACGGTGTCGGGCCGGTGCTCGGCGAACGCCTCCGCCACGGTGTCGGGCCGGGTG
Organism: Streptomyces glaucus; assembly: GCF_039533365.1. Taxonomy (NCBI): domain Bacteria; kingdom Bacillati; phylum Actinomycetota; class Actinomycetes; order Kitasatosporales; family Streptomycetaceae; genus Streptomyces; species Streptomyces glaucus. Next base: position 62,726 of record NZ_BAAATK010000022.1, on the reverse strand, counting down.
ATGTCCAGGGCGGCGCGGTCCAGGGCGACCACGTCCGCGCCGCGCCGGGTCAGTTCGTCGACCAGGTCACGGCCGAGCATCCCGCCGGCCCCGGTGACCAGCCACCTCATCCGCGCTCCTCGGCGACGCGCCGCTTCAGCGGCTCCCACCAGGCGCGGTTGTCCCGGTACCAGGCGACGGTCTCGGCGAGGCCGGCCGCGAAGTCGTGGCGGGGGCGGTAGCCGAGCTCGTCGCGGGCCTTGCTCCAGTCGACGGAGTAGCGCAGGTCGTGGCCCTTTCGGTCCTCGACGTACTCCACCCGGTCCCAGTCCGCGCCGCAGGCCTGCAGCAGCAGCCCGGTGAGTTCCTTGTTGGTCAGCTCGGTGCCGCCGCCGATGTTGTACACCTCGCCGGGGCGGCCCTGGGTGCGGACCAGTTCCACGCCCCGGCAGTGGTCGTCGACGTACAGCCAGTCGCGGACGTTCCGGCCGTCCCCGTACAGCGGGACCTTCTTCCCGTCGAGGAGGTTGGTGACGAACAGCGGAATGACCTTCTCGGGGAACTGGTGCGGGCCGTAGTTGTTGGAGCAGCGGGTGACCCGCACGTCCAGCCCGTGGGTGCGGTGGTAGGCGAGGGCGAGCAGGTCGGAGGAGGCCTTGGAGGCGGAGTACGGGGAGCTGGGGTTCAGCGGATGCTCCTCGGTCGCCGAGCCGGCGGCGATCGATCCGTAGACCTCGTCGGTGGAGACGTGCACGAAGGTCCGCAGGCCGTGCCGGAGGGCGGCGTCGAGCAGCGTCTGGGTGCCGACCACGTTGGTGAGGACGAAGTCGGAGGCGGTGAGGATCGAGCGGTCCACGTGCGACTCGGCGGCGAAGTGCACCACGTGGTCCGCCTCGGCGACCAGTCCGTCGACGAGTTCGGCGTCGCGGATGTCGCCCTGCACGAACTTCAGCCGCGGATGGTCGAGTGGGAGGTTGTCGAGCGTGCCGGCGTAGGTGAGCTTGTCCAGCACCGTGATCCGCGGCGCGTCGGGCGCGTCGGAGGCGAGCAGCATGCGGACGTAGCGGGAGCCGATGAACCCGGCGGCGCCGGTGACGAGGAGGTTCATGAATGGATCTGCACCTTGCTGTGGTCTCCGAGGACGAGACGGTGGGCGCTGGGCACGGGCGGCGCCGGGGTGACCTCGACGTGCCGGCCGATCAGCGAGGACTCGATCCGGCCCACTCCGCGGATCGAGGAGCCCCGCAGCACGATGGAGAACTCCAGTTCGCTGTCGCTGATCCGGCAGTTCTCCGCGACGGAGGTGAAGGGGCCGACGTAGGAGTCGCTCACGACGGTCCCCGCGCCGATGACGGCGGGTCCGACGATGCGTGACCTCACGATGCGCGCGCCCTCCTCCACCACGACCCGGCCGATGGTCTCCGACTCGGCGTCCACCTCTCCGTCGATGCGGCGCTCCATGCCTTCCAGGACCGTCCGGTTGACCTCCAGCATGTCGACGACGTTGCCGGTGTCCTTCCAGTAGCCCTCGATGACCGTGCAGCGCACGTCGGCACGGCGGTCGATCAGGTGCTGGATGGCATGGGTGATCTCCAACTCGCCGCGCCAGGACGGTTTGACGGCCCGCACCGCCTCGTGGATGACGGGGGTGAAAAGGTACACCCCGACCAGGGCGAGGTCGCTCTTGGGATGCTCCGGTTTCTCCTCCAGGCCGATCACCTGCCCGGACGGGTCGAGTTCGGCGACGCCGAAGGAGCGGGGGTCGGGGACGCGGGTGAGGAGGATCTGCGCGTCGGGCCGGTTCCTGCGGAACTCGTCGACGAGGTCGGTGATGCCGCCGACGATGAAGTTGTCGCCCAGGTACATGACGAAGTCGTCGTCGCCCAGGTAGTCACGGGCGATCAGCACCGCGTGGGCCAGTCCCAGGGGTCGTTCCTGGGGGATGTAGGTGACGTCCAGGCCGAACTTCGAGCCGTCGCCGACCGCTTCCTCGATCTCGGCGGCGGTGTCGCCGACGATCATCCCGACCTCGGTGATGCCGGCTTCGGCGAGGGATTCCAGCCCGTAGAAGAGCACGGCCTTGTTGGCCACGGGCACGAGTTGTTTGGCCGATGTGTGGGTGATCGGCCGCAGACGTGTTCCGGCGCCGCCGGCGAGCACGAGAGCCTTCATCTGCCTCACCTTAGCCGTGAACCGGCGGAACGGAACATCGTTTGTTTACTTGTTGATTACGGTGGATTACCGCGGACGCCGTCACCGGTCCTCGTCCCCGGCGGCCCTCCCCCGCGCCGGGTGCGGCGCGCCCGGCGCCCCGCTCCCCGGCGGCCGGCGCCCGGGTGCGCGACGCGCCTCCGGCTCACCGGCGAGGGACGGGTTCCGCGCCGGCCTCCGCGGTCACGGCGCGTCGTCTTCCTTCCGCGCCGGCGTTCCTCCTTCCGCCGCCCGCGGGCGGGGACCGGTGCCGTCGCCGCCGGTTCCCGCCCGCCGCCGGGAACCCGGCCGTGTGCCCTAGGCGTTCGGCTTGGCCACGCTGATGTCGCCCAGTGCGGAGCCCGGGTCGCGCTCCATGGCCATGTCGCCCAGGGAGACGATGCCGACGGGGTGGCGTTCCTCGTCGACGACCGGGATGCGGCGCACGGCGTGCTCGCGCATCAGCTCGACCGCGTGGTCCAGGTCCTCGTCGGGCCGCACGGTCACCAGGTCCTCGCTGCACGCGCCGACCACCGTGGTCTGCTTCGGGTCGCTGCCCTCCGGGAGCAGCCGGACCACCAGGTCGCGGTCGGTCACCAGGCCGCGCAGCTCGTCGCCGTCGGTCACCAGGACGGCTCCGAGGTCCCGGTCGCGCATGATGCGGGCCACCTCGGCGACGGAGGTCTGCGGCTCCACGGTCACCGGGTCGCTGGTCATGATGTCGCGCACGTACTGCGCCATGACGCACCTCCCATGTTTCCTCGTTCGTCGTCGGTCTCGTTCACCGCTCGCCGGCCGGGTACCCGGCGCGGCCGCTTCCGCACGCCATCGGTGTCACCACTGGCGTGCGGCCGTCAGCAGGCGGTCGCGGACGAGGGCGACGTGCGGGTTGTCCGGGGTGCCCGGGCGCTGCACCAGGAAGGTGGTGTTGATCGGCGGGTCCTCGGGTTCGCCGAGGAGGACCAGGGCGCCGGAGGCCAGCTCGGCGGCGCACAGGTAGCGCGGCAGCACGCTGAACCCGGCGCCGGCCACCACCAGGGCCAGCACGGCCCGCAGGTCCGGCACGGAGACGGCCGCCTGGCAGGTCAGCCGCCGGCCGAAGACGTGCCGCCAGTAGCGGCGGACGATCGGCAGGTCCTCGGCGTAGCTGATCAGGGGCTCGGAGTGCAGTGCGCCGGGTCCGCCGGCGGCGAGGGACTTCCTGAGGCGCTCGGCGCGGGCGGGTGCGGCCACCAGGACGAACTCCTCGTCCGACAGCGGCACCGCGGACAGGGTCCGGCCGCGCGGCCGGACGGTGGCGATCACCAGGTCGTGCCGCCCCGCGCGCAGTCCGTCGAGCAGGTGGTCGGTCAGCCCCATCGTGACGCGCAGCCGTACGCCGTCGGTGACGAGCCGGGACAGGGCGGGCAGCGCGCGGGTGGACAGCAGCTCGGCCGGCCCGGCGAGGTGGACCGGTCCGGGCCGGGCCCGTCCGGCCGGGCCGTGGCCGGTCGCCGCGGCCAGCGCGTCCAGGGGAGCGGCGATACGGGCGGCGAGCTCGTCGGCGACGGCGGTGGGGGCGACGCCGCGCGGCAGGCGTTCGAACAGCTCACGGCGGGTCTGCCGTTCCAGGGAGCGGATCTGTGTGGTGACGGTGGGCTGGGACAGGCCCAGCAGCTGGGCCGCGGCCGTGAAGGACCCGGAGCGGTAGACGGCCAGGAAGGTGCGCAGCAGGTTCAGGTCGGGCTGCGCCGCCGGGCCGGGGGGATCGGTGTGCCTCACGCAGGCGACCCTAAGGCCCTGCCGGGGCCGTCCCCACGCCGCCTCCGCGAGGGCCGTCCCCGGGCCGCCTGTCCATAGGCGTTCCTATGGCAGCCATTGGGCGGGGCATTGGAATCCTGCGGGACCGTGGATCTACCGTCGGGTCAGCGCCGCGTCAAGGGCCGCGGCCCGTCCCACCGGGAGCAGAACACACCATGTCGAAGATCCTTTTCGTCGTCACCGGCGTCGACCACTGGACCCTGGCCGACGGCAGCCGGCACGCCACCGGTTTCTGGGCCGAGGAGGCCGTCGCCCCGTACGAGGCGTTCAAGGCCGCGGGCCACGAGGTCGTCGTCGCCACTCCGGGCGGTGTCGTGCCCACCGTCGACCGGGCCTCCCTGGCCGCCGAGGCCAACGGCGGCCGGGAGAACGCCGACCGGATCGCCGCGGCGCTGGAGTCCTTCACCGAGCTGCGCGCCCCGGTGAGCCTGGCGGACGTCCGGCTGGAGGACTACGACGCCGTCTTCTACCCCGGCGGGCACGGCCCGATGGAGGACCTCGCCGTGGACGCCGACTCCGGCAGGCTGCTCGTCCGCGCCCTGGAGTCGGGCATCCCGCTGGGCGTGGTGTGCCACGGCCCGGCCGCGCTGCTGGCCGCCGTGCGGGAGGACGGCCGCAACGCGTTCGAGGGGTACGAGGTGGCCGCGTTCACCAATGCCGAGGAGATCCAGGGCGGGCTGGCGGACCGGGCGAAGTGGCTGCTGCAGGACCGTCTCACCGACGCGGGCGTGCGGGTCCGGGCCGGCGAGCCGTGGGCGCCGAACGTGGTCGTCGACCGCACTCTCGTCACCGGCCAGAACCCGGCGTCGTCGGCCCCGCTCGCCGAGGAGCTGCTGAAGATGCTGGGCTGAGCGACGCCCGGCCGGCGGCCACGCGCGGACGGCCGTCGCCCGGCGCGGGGACGGCGGCGAAGGCGGGGACGCGGGCCTGTCCGAGGACGCGGCGCGGCCGTCCGGGCGCGCCCTGACCGGGTGTGATCGCCTCAAGGGCCGTCCCGGCGCGCGGATTCACGCTCCGCGCCGCCCGCGTCCCCACCGGTCACACCGCCGTCGCAGCGCTCGTGCGGCACCCCCGCGCAGCCTCCGGGGGCGGCCGGGGCTCACGGGCGCCGCGTTCACGGCACGGCGTCCCGCGTTCACGGCCCGGCATCCCGCGTGGAGATCACCAGCATCTTCGTGACCGAACCGTCGTCGCCGACCACGTCGCGCAGGTGCCGGAAGCCCAGGCGGCGGCACAGGGCCAGGCTGGCGGTGTTCTCCGCGCCCACCATGCCGTACGCCTCATCCAGCCCCAGGTCGTCGGCGGCGTGGCGCAGCAGGCCGCGGACCGCCTCGGCGCCCAGGCCCCTGCCCCAGTACCGCGGGGCGAGGGCGGTGACGAGCTCGTGGCCGTCCACGTTGCCGGTCTTCTTCACCTCCGCGTGACCCGCGTACCCGCCCTCGTGCCACAGGCCCCACACGTCGAACCGGCGGGTGGGGTACACGTCGGTGAGGATGGCGCGGAAGAGCGTGCGGATGTCGGGCTCGGGTATCCGGTCCTGGCCCATCCAGCGGCAGACCTCCTCGTCGCGCAGCAGGCCGACGAAGGCGTCCTCGTCCTCGGGCCGGTAGGGCCTGAACTCGAGCCGTTCGGTGCGCAGGGTGGGGATCATGTGGCCTCCTGACGTGACGGAGCGGGCCGAAGGGGGCGGGCGGCGGCCCGGCCGGGCCCCGTGGACCGGGGCGGGGTGCGCAGGGGGCGCCGGCCGCCCGCGGGGCGCATCCCGCGGGCGGCGGCACGGCGGAGGGCCGTCCTCGCACCGGGCGGGCGAGGACGGCCCCGGCGACGCGGCGAGCGCGCGTCCCGCCCGCGGGGCGGGCGGGACGTCCGCGGGGCGCCCTAGGCGCCGGCGTTCTCCATGCGCTCGCGCAGGCTGCGCGGGCGCATGTCGGTCCAGACCTCGTCCACGTAGGCGGAGCACTCGGCCTCCGTGCCCTCCTTGCCGACGGGGTGCCAGCCGGCGGGCACCTCCACGTCGACGGGCCACAGCGAGTACTGCTCCTCGTCGTTGCGCAGGACCTGGTAGCGGGTGTTCTCGTCCATCGGGTGCTCTCCTGTCTCGAAGGGGTGGGGGTTCGTGCGGGCGGCACCGCCCAGGGCGGTCCGGGCGGTGCCGCCGGGGCACGGCGCTCGTGGTGCTCCCGGCCGGCGCCGGGTGTGCCGCGGTGTCACCGGCGGCCCCGGGCGTGCCGTGCGATGTGGCGCAGGGCCTCGGCGAAGTCGGCGGCGGCGCGCCGCACGCTCGCGGTGTCGTGCAGCGCGGGGCGGTGGTGCCAGGTGAAGGCCAGGCGCCCGCCCTGCACCGCGCCCACCACCTCCAGCGGGTGCGATCCGCCGTCCCGGGGGTCGTGGTCCTGGCCGAGGGAGCCGTGCTCGGCACGCACCAGTCCGGTCGCGGGGGAGGCCGCGCGGGCGTCCCACTGGCCGAGGTAGTTGAAGACCACCTGCCCGTGCGGCGCGGCGCCCAGCCGCTCGCGCACCTCGGGCGGGCCGAAGGTGCGCAGGGCGCCGAAGCCCAGGCCGTTGCCGGGCACCGCGCGCAGCTGGCGGCGCACCGACTTCACCAGGGCCCGCCAGTCGCGGTCCGGGCCGAGGTCGCCGGGGCGGTCCACCCGGAGCGCGACCGGGTGGACGGTGGTGAACCAGCCGACCGTGCGGGACAGGTCCACGCCGTCGAGCAGGTCCTCCCGGCCGTGGCCCTCCAGGTCCAGGCGGACCCGGTCGCCGCCGGTCCAGCGAGCCAGCGCCAGCGCCAGGGCGGCCAGCAGGACGTCGTTGACGCGGGTGCGGTAGGCGCCCGGCGCGGCCCGCAGCAGTGCCTCGGTGTCCTCCTCGTCCAGCTCCACGGTGAGCGTGCGGGTCTCCCCCGCGTCCGCCCGGGGCGTGTCGTCGCCGGCCGGGAGCGGTGCGGCGGCCACCGTCTCCTCCCAGTACGGCAGCTCGTGGTCCAGGCCGCCGTCGGCGACGTGGGCGGCGAGCCTGCGGGCCCAGTCCCGGAAGGAGGTGGTGCGCTCCCCCAGCGTGACGGGCTCGCCCCGCACGGCCTGCCCGTAGGCGGCCTCCAGATCGTCGCGCAGGATGCGCCAGGACACCGCGTCGACCACCAGGTGGTGGGCGACCAGGAGGAGGAAGGCCGGGCGGCCGGCGTCCCCGGTGAACAGGGCCGCCCGCAGCAGCGGGCCCCGGCCGAGGTCGAAGCCGGTGTGCAGTTCGTCGGCGGCCTTCCGCATGGCCGCGTCCGCCTCCGCGGCGGACAGCCCGGCCAGGTCGTGCCGGACGAGGAGGCCGTCGTCGCCGCCCGGCGGCGGGTTGAACTGGCGCCAGCCGTCGGCGTCCCGGGTGAAGCGCATGCGCAGCGCGTCGTGGTGCTCCAGCAGCGCCCGCAGGGCCGCGCCGAGGGCCGCCGGGTCGGGCGTCCCGTCGAGTTCCCACAGGGCCGACTGGTTGAAGTGGTGGTGGCTGGCGCGCGGCGTGGTCAGGAACCACTCCTGGATGGGGGTGAGCGGCACGTCACCGGTGACCGGGCCGTCCTGCGCGCGCTGCGGCGCGGAGCCGGCGACGGCGGCCAGCTCGGCCACGGTCTGGTGGGTGAACAGGTCCCGGGTGGCCACGTACAGGCCGTCCCGCCGCAGCCGGGACACCACCTGCATGGTCAGGATGGAGTCGCCGCCGAGGTGGAAGAAGTTGTCGTGCGCGCCGACCTCGTCCACGCCGAGGACGTCGGCCCAGATGCGGGCGATCCGGCGTTCGGTATCGGTGCGCGGGGCGGTGCGCGGCCCGGCCGCGGCCGGTGCGGGGTCCGGTTCGGGCAGGGCCCGCCGGTCGGTCTTGCCGTTCGGGGTGAGCGGCAGCCGCTCCAGCGGCACGAACACCGACGGGACCATGTACGGCGGCAGCAGCCCGGCCAGGTGCTCGCGCAGTTGTGCCACGTCGAGCTCCCCGGGGGCGCCTTCGGCGGGGACGACGTAGGCCACCAGCCGGGCGGCGCCGTCGGCGCGTACGACGGCCGCCGCGTCGCGGACCCGGGGGTGGCGGCGCAGGGCGCTCTCTATCTCGCCCGGCTCGATGCGGAAGCCGCGCAGCTTGACCTGGTCGTCGGCCCGCCCGGCGAAGACGAGCCGGCCGTCGGCGTCCCAGCGGGCCAGGTCGCCGGTGCGGTACATCCGCTCCCCCGGCGCGCCGAACGGGTCGGGGAGGAACCGCCGGGCGGTCAGGCCGGGGCGGTTCAGGTAGCCGCGGGCCAGTCCGGGGCCGGCCACGTACAGTTCGCCGGTCACCCCGGGCGGGACGGGCCGCAGGGCGTGGTCGAGGACGTGGACGCGGGCGGCGCCGGCCGGGCGGCCGATCGGCGGCACGCCCGCCGACGGGGTCAGCGGGCCGGTCCAGGTGGCGACGACCGTGACCTCGGTGGGGCCGTAGGAGTTGATCATCCGGCGGCCGGGGGCCCACACCTCCACCAGGTCCGCCGGGCACGCCTCGGCGCCGACGATCAGGGTCCGCAGCTCCGGCAGCGCGCCGGAGACGGCGGGCGCCACGGTGGCCAGCGCGGCCGGCGGGATCAGCGCGTGGCTGATCCGCCGGCCGGCCAGCACCTCGGCCAGCCGCTCCCCGACCAGCGGCCCCTCCTCGCCGGTCACCAGCGTGGCGCCGCTGAGCAGGGACACGCACAGTTCCAGGACGGAGGCGTCGAAGCTGGGCGAGGCGAACTGCAGCACCCGGTCGCCGGGGCCGGCCGCGTAGCGCTCGGCCGCCGCGGCGGCGAAGGCGGCCAGGCCGCGGTGCGGCACCACCACGCCCTTGGGCGTTCCGGTGGACCCGGAGGTGTAGATCACGTAGGCGGGGTGGTCGGGGGTGAGGGCGGCGGTGCGGTCGGCGTCGGTGGGGGCCGTGTCCGGCCCGTCGGCGTCCCGGATCTCCGCGGGGTCGGCCAGGACCAGGTGGGCGCCGGCGTCGCGCAGCATGAACTCCCTGCGCCGCTCGGGGTAGTCGGGGTCCACGGGCAGGAAGGCGCCGCCGGCCTTGGCGACGGCGAGCTGCGCGACGACCGTCTCGGCGGTGCGGGGCAGGGCCAGGGCGACGACGCGTTCGGGGCCGACGCCGCGGCCGACGAGGTGGTGGGCGAGCCGGTTGGCCCACCGGTCGACCTCGGCGTACGTCCACCGCCGGGCCCCGTCGGCGAGGGCGACGGCGTCCGGCGTGCGGGCCGCCTGCCGTTCGAACAGCTCCGGCAGGGTCGCCGGCGGCACCGGCCGGGCCGTGCCCCGTCCCTGCTCCAGCACGGCCCGCAGCGTCTCCTCGGAGGCCAGCGGCAGGGCGCCCAGCGGGCGGTCGGGGTCGTCGGCGACGGCGGTCAGCAAGGTGGCGAGCTGGCCGGCCATGCGTTCGGCCGTGGCCGCGTCGAACAGGTCGGTGTTGTAGGTGAGCAGGCCGTCCAGCCCTCCGGTGTCCGTCTCGGCGAACTCCAGGGTGAGGTCGAACGCCGCGTGCCGCAGGTCCGTCTCGACGTCGGTGACGTCCAGGCCGGGCAGGTCCAGGCGGGCGGCCGGGGTGTTCTGCAGGACCACCATCACCTGGAACAGCGGGGTGCGGCTGGTGTCGCGCACCGGCTGCACCTCGTCCACGACCTGCTCGAACGGCACCTCCTGGTGCGCGAGGGCGTCCAGCACGGTGGCGCGCACCTCGTCGAGGAACTCGGGGAAGGGCCGCTCGGGTTCGACGCGTGAGCGCAGCACCAGGGTGTTGACGAAGAACCCGATCAGGTGCTGCGTCTCGGCCCGGTCCCGGCCGGAGGTGACGGTGCCGACGGCGATGTCCCGCCCGCCGGACAGCCGGGCGAGGAAGGTCTGCGCGGCGGCGACGAGCGTGGTGAACAGGGTGGTTCCCCGGTCCCGGCCGACCCGGGCGAGGCGGCGGGCGGTGTGCGGCGGCAGGGTGAGCCGGGTGGTCGCGCCGGCGCGGGTGCGCACCGCCGGGCGCGGCCGGTCGGTGGGCAGGTCCAGCGGTTCGACGCCGGACAGCTGCTCCTTCCAGTAGGCGAGCCGGCCGTCGGGGTCCGCCGCGCCCGTGGTGCGCTGCCAGTGGGCGTAGTCGGCGTACTGCACCGGCAGCGGCGGCAGCTCCCCTCCGCCCTCCCCGAGTTCGGCCCGGTACAGGTGGGCGAGGTCGCCGGTGAGCACGGCCGTCGACCAGCCGTCGGTGACGATGTGGTGCAGGGTCAGGGCGAGCACGTGCTCGTCGTCGGCGAGCCGGACCAGCGCGGTGCGCAGCAGCGGGCCGCGGCGCAGGTCGAACGGGCGGGTGCGCTCGTCGGTGAGCAGACCGTCCAGCCGGGCCGTGCGGTCCGGTTCGGGCAGCCCGGTCAGGTCGTGCAGCGGCAGCGGCACGTCCTGCGGCGGGTGGACGATCTGCACGCCGTGGCCGTCCACCGTGTCGAAGGTGGTGCGCAGCGACTCGTGCCGGGCGGCCAGCGCGCGCAGGGCCGCGGTCAGGGCCCGGACGTCGAGCGTGCCGCGCAGGCGCAGCGCGAGCGCGGTGACGTACTCGGCGCCGCCGGGCGCGAACTCCTCCAGGAACCACAGGCGCTGCTGGGCGTACGACATGGGTGCCGCCGTGTCGCGGGCGACCGGGACGATGGCGGGCCGCTCCGGGGCGTCGCCGGTCCGTGTCCGCGTGAGCAGGGCGGCGAGCGCGGCCGGGGTGGGGTGGGTGAACACCTCCCGCGGCGACAGCTCCGCGCCGAACGCCTCGGCCAGGCGGGAGGCGAGGCGGATGCTGAGGATGGAGTCGCCGCCCAGCCGGAAGAAGTCGTCCTCCACGCCGGGCCGTTCGCCGCCCAGCACCTCGGCGAAGACGTCCGCCGTGCGGCGTTCGGCCTCGGTGCGGGGCTCGGTCCGCGCCGTGCCGGACTCGGCGGCGGACTCGGGCCCGGGCGCCGGGAGCGCGGCCCGGTCGACCTTGCCGTTGCCGCTCAGCGGCAGGGCCGGCAGCGGGACGAACGCCGAGGGGACCAGGTAGTCGGGCAGGGTGCGGCGGGCGTGGGCCAGCAGGCCGGGGACGTCGTCGCCGGCCGGGCCGACCACGTACGCCACCAGGCGGCGGCCGCCCGGCCGGTCCTCGCGGGCCAGGACCGCCACGTCGTCGACGCCCGGGGCGGCCGCCAGCGCGGCCTCCACCTCGCCGGGCTCGACGCGGAACCCGCGGATCTTGACCTGGTCGTCGGCGCGGCCCAGGAACTCCACCGTGCCGTCCGGGCGGCGCCGGGCCAGGTCGCCGGTGCGGTACATCCGCTCCCCGGGCGGGCCGGACGGGTCGGCGAGGAACCGGGCGGCGGTCTCGCCGGGCCGTCCCAGGTAGCCGCGGGCCACGCCCTCGCCGGCCACGTACAGCTCGCCCGCGCAGCCCGGCGGGACGGGGCGCAGGCGGCTGTCGAGGATGTGCACCCGCAGGTCGTCCAGGGGCCGGCCGATGGGCACGGTGTCGGGCACCGCCGCCGGGTCGGCGAGGGTGTGGGAGGTCGCGAAGGTGGTCGTCTCGGTGGGCCCGTAGCCGTCCACCACGGTCAGGCCGGGGCAGGCGGCCAGCACCCGGCGCACGGCCGCCGCCGGGACCACGTCGCCGCCGGTCCACACCTGGCGCAGCCCGGCGAAGCAGTCCGGCGCGTCCTGCGCCAGCAGCCGGAACAGGCCGGCCGTCAGCCACAGCGCCGTCAGCCCGCCGCCGCGGGCCAGGGTGCGCAGCAGGGCCGCGTCGACCGGGCCGTCGGGGGCGACCACGACGCAGCCGCCGCCCAGCAGCGGCGCCCACACCTCGAAGGTCGCGGCGTCGAACGCCACCGGCGAGTGCAGCAGCACGCGGGCGCACACCCCGCCGGTGAAGCGGCTGTCGGTGGCCAGCGCCGCCACGTCGCGGTGGCGCACCGCGACCGCCTTCGGTTCGCCGGTGGAGCCGGAGGTGAACATCACGTAGGCCAGGCGGTCGGGGTCGGCGGGCGGAAGCACCGCCGCGTCCGCCGTGTCCGCCGGGGCGGACGGCCGGGCGTCGGAGACCTCCTCGGCGGTCAGCCGGACCGTGGCGCCCGCCCGGGCGAGCAGGGCGCGGCGGCGCTCCTCGGGGGCGCGGGCGTCCACCGGCACGTAGGCGCCGCCGGCCTTGAGGACGGCGAGCTGGGCGGCGACGAGTTCGGCGGAGCGGTCCATGAGCAGCGCGACCCGGTCCTCGGGGGCGAGGCCGCCGGCCAGCAGCCGGGCCGCCAGCCGGTCGGTCCAGGCGTCGAGTTCGCGGTAGGTCAGCCGCCGGTCGCCGTCGTGCAGCGCGACCGCGTCCGGGGTGTGGCGGGCCTGCTCGGCGAACAGGTCCACCGGCGAGCGGGGCGCGACGCGCCGCGCGGGGGCGTTCCACGCGCGCAGCAGCTCCCGGTCGGCCGGGGTCAGCGGGTCCAGCCCGGCCAGGTCGCCGTCCAGGCCGTCGGCGAGGGCGGTGAGCAGGGCGGCCAGGCGGGCGGCGGCGCGTTCCACCGTGTCCCGGTCGAACAGCGCGGCGTCGTAGGCCAGGTCGAAGGCGAGCCGGTCGGCGAGGTGGGCGCGCAGGCACAGCGGGAAGGTGGTGGCGTCGTCGGCGCGGACCTCCTCGACGCGCACGCCCGTGCGGGCCGTGGCGGAGGCGTCGACGGGGTAGTTCTCGAACACCACCATGCTGTCGAACAGGGCGTCCCCGGCCGGCCGGCCGCCCGCGGCCTGGATACGGGGCAGCGCGAGGAAGTCGAAGCGGCGGGCGTCGCTCTGCTCCTCCTGCACGCCGCGCAGCCACGGCAGCACGCCGCCGCGCTCGGGCACCCGGACGCGGGTCGGCACGGTGTTGATGAACATGCCGATCATGGACTCCACGCCAGGCAGGTCGGCCGGGCGGCCGGAGACGGTGGTGCCGAACACCACGTCGCGCTGCCCGCCGTAGCGGGCCAGCAGCAGTGCCCAGGCGCCCTGCACCACGGTGTTGACGGTCAGTCCGGTGCGGGCGGCCCCCTCCCGCAGCCGCCGCGAGACGTCCTCGTCCAGTTCGCGGGTCACGGCCGCCGCCGAGCGAGCGCGGTGCGCCTCGGCGGGCGTGCGGTCGTACGGCAGCGGGGTGCGGGTGGTGAAACCGGCCAGGGCGTCCGCCCAGTACTGTTCGGCCGCCTCGGTGTCCTGGGCGTGCAGCCAGCGCAGGAAGTCCGCGAACGGGCGCCGGGCGGGCGGGGCGGCCTGCGGGCCGCCGGTGAGCGCGGCGTAGCGTTCGCACACCTCGGTGAGCAGGTGCGCCGTGCTCCAGCCGTCCAGGATCAGGTGGTGGGTGGACCACAGCAGCAGCACCTCGTCGCCGGGCAGGGCGGCGAGGGTGACGCGGGTCAGGGGCGCGCGGGTCAGCTCCAGGCCGGCCGCGCGGTCCTCGGCGAGCAGCCGCTCGGTCGCCGCCGCGCGGCCCTCGTCGGTCAGGTGCCGCCAGTCCAGGTGGGTGACGGGCAGTTCGACGCGGTCGTGCACGATCTGCACCGGGTGCGGCAGGCCCTTCCAGTGGACGGAGGTGCGCAGCGCCGGGGTGCGGTCGGCGACCTGCTGCCAGGCCGCGGCGAACGCCCGCGGGTCGGCCACTCCGGACAGCCGGACCGCCGTCCGGTCGAAGTAGGCCCCGGCGTCGTCGACCAGGCCGTGGAAGAGCATCCCGGACTGCAGCGGGGTCAGCGGCAGCACGTCGGCCACGCCCCGCCCGTCGCCGATCAGCCGGTCCAGCTGGTCCTGGGCGAGGCCGGCGAGCGGGAAGTCCGACGGGGTGCGGCCGCCCGCGTCCGGGCGGGCGCAGTGCGCGACGATCTCGCGCAGCGCTTCGCGCATCTCCTCGGCGAGGCGCCGCACGACCGGCTCGTCGTAGACGGCCGCCGGGTAGGTCCAGCCCAGTTCGAGCCGGCCGTCCTGGACGACGCCGGTGACCTCCAGCAGGTAGGGGCGGGGCTCGTCGGGGTCGGTGTCGCGGCCGGCGGGCGGCAGGGCGGCGCGGTACAGGCCGTCGCCGGCGCCTCCCGCGTCCCACCGGCCGTGGTAGTTGAAGCCGACCCGCGGGTGCGGGGCGCCGGCCAGGGGGCTGCCGGGCAGCAGGTGGCGCAGCGCGCCGTGGCTCAGGCCGCGCAGCGGCACGGCCCGCAGCTGCTCCTTGACGCCGCGCAGGGTGTCGTGCCAGCCGGCGTCGGGGTCGACGGTCAGGGCGAGGGGGAACTCGGCGGTGAACCAGCCGACGGTGCGCGACAGGTCGACGTCGTCGAAGAGGTCCTCGCGGCCGTGCCCCTCCACGCCGACCAGGACGGTGTCGCGTCCGCACCAGCGGGCCAGGGTGCGGCCCAGGGCGCTGAGCAGCACGTCGTTGACCTGGGTGCGGTACGCGTCGGGGACGCGGCGCAGCAGGGCCTCGGTGTCCTGCTCGTCCAGCCGCACGGTGACGGTGGCGGCGGCGCCGTGGGTGTTGGGGCCGGGCCGGCCGGGCGGCAGGTCCGCCGGGGCGGTGCCGGTGCGTTCCCAGTACGCGAGGTCGCCGTCCAGGGCGCCGGAGCGGGTGTGCCGCTCCAGCCGGGCCGCCCAGCGGCCGTGCGCCGTGCCCGCCGGGGGCAGTCCGGCGGGGCGGCCGGCGGCGGCGGCCCGGTGGGCGGTCTCCAGGTCGGCCAGCAGGATCCGCCAGGAGACGCCGTCGACCACCAGGTGGTGGGCGGTGATCACGAGCTGGGCGGACCGGTGCGGGCCGCCGTCGAAGAGCAGGACCCGTACGACCCGGCCCTCGGCGGGGTCGAGGGAGGTCTGGGCCGCGTCGGTCGCGTCCTGCACCGCCGCCTCCAGTGCCGTGCCGTCCAGCGCGGCCACATCGTGGCGGGTGAAGACGCCGGCCGGCGCGTCCGGCAGGACCTCCTGGCGCCAGCCGTCGCCGGTGCGGCGGAAGCGGGTGCGCAGGGCCGGGTGGTGGCGCACCAGTGCCTCGGCCGCCTGCCGCAGCGCGGCGGCGTCGGTGCCGGGGGCCAGTTCCAGGCGCTGGGTCATGGTGAAGCGCAGCGGGTCGCCGGGGCGGCGGCCGTCGAGGTACCAGTGCTGGATCGGGGTGAGCGGCGCCTCGGCGGGTTCCCGCGCGTCGTCCGCGCCCGCCGGGTGCGGGCCGGTGCCGGTGACGCACAGGGCGAGTTCGGCGACCGTCTGGTGGCGGAAGACGTCCTTGGTGGTCAGGGCGAGGCCGGCCTGCCGGGCCCGGGAGACGATCTGGATGCTGAGGATGGAGTCGCCGCCGAGGGCGAAGAAGTTGTCGTCCGCGCCCACGCGGTCCACTCCGAGGACGTCCGCCCAGATCGCGGCCAGGCGCTCCTCGGTGCCGGGGCGCGGGGCCACGTACGCCGTGCCGCCGTCGGGCCGCTCCGGCGGGGCGGGCAGCGCGCGCCGGTCGGTCTTGCCGCTGCTGGTGCGCGGGATGCGGTCCAGCGTCACGAACGCGGCGGGCACCATGTGGTCCGGCAGCGTCCGCCGCAGCGCGAGGCGCAGGGCGTCGGCCGACGGGGTGCGGTCGGCGGCGGGCACGACGTACGCCACGAGCATCAGCCGCCCGGCGTGCTCGCGGGCGGCCACCGCGGCCTCCGCGACGTCCGGGTGGGCCAGGAGGGCGGCCTCCACCTCGCCGGGCTCGACGCGGAACCCGCGGATCTTGACCTGCTCGTCGGCGCGGCCCAGGAACTCCAGCAGGCCGCTGTCGTCCCAGCGGGCCCGGTCGCCGGTGCGGTACATCCGCTCCCCCGGCGCGCCGAAGGGGTCGGCGAGGAACCGGGCGGCGGTCGGGCCGGGCCGGTTCAGGTAGCCGCGGGCGACCTGGGCGCCGGCCAGGTACAGCTCGCCGGGGACGCCGGGCGGGACCGGGCGCAGCGCGCCGTCGAGGACGTAGGCGCGCAGGTTGGCGCCGGGCCGGCCGATCACCGGGCGGTCGGGGCGGTCGGCGGGGCGGCCGTAGGCGGCGTCGACGGTGCACTCGGTGGGCCCGTACATGTTGTACACGGCGATGCCGAGGTCCCGTTCGGCCTCGCCCAGCTCCCGCCACGCGGCGGCGGGGACGGCCTCGCCGCCGGCCAGCAGCAGCCGCGGGTGGTGGCGGCCGGGCGCGAGGAGCCCGGCGGCGGTGAGTTCGCGCAGGAAGGACGGGGTGACGTTCACCAGGTCCAGGCGGCGTTCGGCGACCAGCGCGCAGAACGCGTCGGGGTCCAGGCGCACGTCCTCGTCGATCAGGTGGACCTCCTGGCCGAGGGCGAGCAGCAGCGGCCCCTCCCAGGAGGTGTCGAAGGCGAAGGACGCGCTGAGCGCGGCGCGCAGCCGGCGCCCGTCGGCGGTGTGCGGGGCGACGAGCCGCTCGCGGTGGTCGTGGCAGAGGTTGACCAGGTGGCGGTGTTCCACCGCGACGCCCTTGGGCCGGCCGGTGGAGCCGGAGGTGTGGACGACGTACGCGGTGTTCTCCGGGCGCAGGGGCGCGGTGCGGTCGGCGTCGGACGGGTCGTGGGCGGGCAGCCGCTCCCAGGGCACCGCGCGCAGGGCGTCCGGCGTCAGGACGGTGTGCGGCGCGGTGTCCCGGAGCAGGAACGCGACACGCTCCTCGGGCAGGTCCGGGTCGAGGCAGACCAGGGTGCCGCCCGCCTTGAGCACGGCGAGCAGCGCCACGTACGCGTCGCTGGTGCGCGGCAGCCGGACGGCGACCACGCGCTCCGGGCCGACGCCGTGGGCGATGAGGTGGTGGGCCAGCCGGTTGGCGCGGTCGTTGAGGGCGGCGAAGCCGAGCGTGGCGTCCCGGGCGACCAGGGCGGTGGCGTGCGGGGTGCGGGCGGCCTGCGCCTCGAACAGGGCCGGGAAGGTGGCGCCGGCCACCGGCAGCCGGACGCCCTGCCCCTGCTGGAGCACCCGCCGGCGTTCGGCGCCGGTCATCAGGGGCAGCGCGCCGACGGCCCGGTCGGGGTCCTCGGCGGCGGCCTCCAGCAGCAGCCGCAGCCGGGCGGCCAGGCGCTCGGCGGTGCTGGCGTCGAACAGGCCGGTGTCGTACTCCAGGTAGCCGGTGACGCCTCCGTCGCGCTCGACGAAGTCGAGGGCGAGGTCGTAGGTGGCGGTGCGGACCGGCGGCGTGACCGGCTCGACGTCCAGACCGGGCAGGGCGGGGGCCTGGGCGCCGAGGTTGTGCAGCGCCACCATGACCTGGAACAGGGGGGTGCGGCTGGTGTCCCGCTCGGGCTGGAGGGCGTCCACCAGCCGCTCGAAGGGCACCTCCTGGTGGGCGAACGCCTCCAGGACGGTGGTGCGGACCTCGCCCAGCAGCCGGCGGAACGTCAGGCCGGGGCGTATCCGGCTGCGCAGCACCAGGGTGTTGACGAACATGCCGACCACGTCGTGCAGTTCGCTCCGCTCGCGGCCCGCGGTGACGGTGCCGACCGCGACGTCCTCCTGGTCCGCCCAGCGGGCCAGGAGCACCTTGCAGGCGGTCAGCAGGGTCATGTAGAGGGTGGCGTCGGCGTCCCGGCCCGTCGCGCGCAGCCGTTCGGTGAGCTCGGCGGGCAGGTGGAAGGTGACCAGGGCGCCGTCGCGGGCGCGGACGGCCGGACGCGGCCGGTCGGTGGGCAGTTCCAGCGGGGTCAGGCCCTCCAGCGCCCCGCGCCAGTGGGCGAGCTGCTTCTCGGCCAGGTCGGCGCGGGCGCGCTGCCAGACGGCGTAGTCGGCGTACCGCACGCGCAGCTCGGGCAGCCGGGGCGCGCGGTTCTCGTGCGCCGCCGTGTACAGCTCGGCCAGGTCCCGGCCGAGGACGGCGACGGACCAGCCGTCGGTGACGATGTGGTGGACGGCCAGGACCAGGACGTGCTCGTCGGCGGCCAGGCGGGCCAGCCGGGCCCGCAGCAGGGGCCCGCGGGCCAGGTCGAAGGGGGTGGCGGCCTCGCGTTCGAGGAGGGCGTCCAGCGCCCCGGGCCCGGCCCCGGTGAGGTCGTCCACCGGCGGGTCCACCGGGTACGGCGGGTGCACGATCTGCCGGGCCTGCCCGTCCTGCTCGGCGAAGGTGGTGCGCAGCGCCTCGTGCCGGGCCACCAGGCCGTCCAGGGCGGCGCGCAGGGCGGCCTCGTCGAGCCGGCCGCGCAGCCGCAGCACGGACAGCGTCGTGTACTCGGTGCTGCCCGGCTCGAAGCGGTCCAGGAACCACAGGCGCTGCTGCGCGTACGACAGCGGCGCCGGGGCGTCCGGGGCCGCGGCCGGTATGGAGTCGGCCGCCCGGTGCGGGTCCGGGTCGCCGAGGGCGGCGGCCAGGTCGGCCAGTCTCGGGTGGGTGAACAGCAGTCTCGGGGAGACGTCGGGGCCGAAGGCGGCGCGCAGCCGGGAGGTGACGCGCACGGCGAGGATCGAGTCGCCGCCGAGGGCGAAGAAGTCGTCGCCGGCGCCCACCTCGTCGGTGTCGAGGACGTCCGTCCAGGCGGCGGCGACCGCGCGTTCGGCGGGGGTGCGCGGCGCGGTGCGGTCGGCGCCGGCGGCGAAGCCGTCCGGTCCGGGCGCGGGCAGCGCGCGCCGGTCCAGTTTGCCGTTGGCGGTCAGGGGCAGGGCCGCCATCGGGACGTAGGCGGCGGGCACCATGTGGGCGGGCAGCAGGCGTTCCAGGTGGGCGCGCAGCTCGGCGGCGGGCGGCGGGCCGGTGTGCCCGTCGGCGCCGACGACGTGGGCGACCAGGCGCCGGGTCCCGGCGGCGTCCTCGTACACGCCGACCGCGGCGGCGCCGACGCCCGGGTGGGTGTGCAGGGCGGCCTCGATCTCGCCGGGCTCGATGCGGTAGCCGCGGATCTTGACCTGCTGGTCGGCGCGGCCGAGGTATTCGAGGGTGCCGTCGGCCCGCCGGCGGGCCCGGTCGCCGGTGCGGTACATCCGCTCCCCCGGCGCGCCGAAGGGGTCGGCGAGGAACCGGGTCGCGGTCAGGCCGGGCCGGCCGAGGTAGCCGCGGGCCAGGCCCTGGCCCGCCACGTACATCTCGCCGACGGCGCCGGGCGGCAGGGGCGCCAGGTCGTCGTCGAGGACGTGGACCCGCAGGTCGGGTATGCCGGTGCCGATGGGGCCGGCGGTGCCCGCGGCGGCCGTCGCGCGGTCCAGGGGCGCGTGGGTGACGTGCACGGTGGTCTCGGTGATGCCGTACATGTTGACCAGGCGCGGCGCGGTGTCCGGGTGGCGCGCGTACCAGTCGGCCAGGCGGGTCACGTCCAGCGCCTCGCCGCCGAAGACCACCGTGCGCAGCGCCAGGCGCGCGCTCACCTCGGGGTGGGCGGCGTCGGCGCGGATCAGCGGGTAGAAGGCGGACGGGGTCTGGTTGAGGACGGTGACCCGTTCGTCGGCGAGCAGCCGCAGGAAGTCCTCCGGGGAGCGGGCGACGTCGTCGGGGACGACCACCAGCCGGCCGCCGTGCAGCAGCGCCCCCCACAGCTCCCACACGGAGAAGTCGAAGGCGTAGGAGTGGAACAGCGTCCACACGTCGTGCTCGTCGAAGCCGAACCAGGGGCGGGTGCGGGTGAACAGCCGGACCACGTTGGCGTGCGGCACGACCACGCCCTTGGGGCGGCCGGTGGAGCCGGAGGTGTAGATGGTGTAGGCGGCGTTCTCCGGCAGCGGGCGGCGGCCCGCGGGGAGGCCGTCGGCGGGGCGGCGGGCGAGGTCGGCGCGGACGGCGGCGTCGTCCAGCACCAGGACGGGCACGCCGGCGCCGGCCGCCCGCCCGGCGGTGCGGGCGGTGGTCACGACGGTGACCGGGGCGGCGTCGGCGAGCAGCCGGGCGATGCGCTCGTCGGGCAGTTTCGGGTCGATCGGCAGGTAGGCGGCGCCGGTCTTCAGCACGGCCAGGATCGCCACGACCAGGTCCGTGGAGCGGGGCAGGGCGAGCGCGACGTGGCGTTCGGGGCCCGCGCCGGCCTCGGCGAGCCGGTGGGCGAGGCGGCCGGCCGCCGCGTCCAGGGCGGCGTAGTCGAGCCGGTCGGCGCCGCAGGTGACGGCGGTCGCGCCGGGGGTGCGGGCGGCCTGCGCCTCGAACAGGTCGACCAGGGTCTCGGCGGGGCGGCCGTGCGCGGCGCCGTCCCGGCCGGTGAGCGTCCGCCGCTCCTCGGCGGTGGTCCAGGCCAGGGCGCGCAGCGGGCGGTCCGGGCCGGCGGCGATCTCGGTGAGCAGCAGGCGGAGCCGGTCGGCGAGCGCCCGGACGGTCGCGGCGTCGAACAGCCCCGGGTCGTAGGCCAGGTCGAAGCCGAGCCGTTCACCCTGGTAGGCCCGCAGGACCAGCGGGTAGTTGGTGGCGTCGCGGGAGGTGACGTCCACCAGGCGCACCCCGGAGCCGGCCGTGCGGGCCTCGTCGAAGGGGTAGTTCTCGAAGGCGACCATGGTGTGGAACAGCGGGGTGCCGGACGGCACGTCGCTCAGGGCGGTCAGCTCGGCCAGGGAGACGGCGGCGAAGCGCCGCGACTCGGCCTGCGCCCGCTGCAGGCCGCGCAGCCAGGCGGACGCGGTCTGCCGCCGGTCGACGCGGACGCGGGTGGGCACGGTGTTGATGAACATGCCGACCATCGACTCGGCGCCCGGCAGGTCGTCGGGGCGTCCGGAGACGGTGGTGCCGAACACGACGTCCGCCTCGCCGCTGTAGCGGGCCAGCAGCAGCGCCCAGGCGCCCTGCACCACCGTGTTGACGGTGAGCCCGGCGTGCCGGGCGGTGGCGGCCAGCGCCGCGGACGCGGTGTCGGACAGGGCGGCGGTGTGGACGGCGGCGGAGCGGGCCCGGTGCGTCCCGCGCAGGGGGCGGTCGGCGGGCAGCGGGGTGGGGGCGGCGAACCCGTCGAGGACGCGGCTCCAGTGTTCGCGGGCGGCGGCGGTGTCCTGGCCGGCCAGCCAGCGCACGTAGTCGCCGAAGGGGCGGCGGGCCGGCGGGGCCGGTTCGCTCCCGGCGGTGAGGGCGGCGTACTCCTCGGTGACCTCGGTGAGCACCTGGGCCAGGCTCCAGCCGTCCAGGATCAGGTGGTGGGAGGTCCACAGCAGGTGCAGCCGCGCGTCGGGCAGCCGGACCAGGGTGAGCCGCATCAGCGGGGCCGTGCCCAGGTCGATGCCGCGCGCCAGGTCGTCGGCGCGCAGCCGCGCCAGCCGTTCGGCGCGCTCGGCCGGGTCCGTGTCCCGCCAGTCCAGGTGGGTGACGGGCACGCGCACGTCGCGGTGCACGACCTGGAGCGGCACGGGCACGTCCTCCCACACCACCGAGGTGCGCAGGGCGGGCGTGCGGTCGGTCACCCGCTGCCAGGCGAGCGCGAGGGCGTGCGGGTCGGCGACGCCGTCCAGCAGCAGGGCGGCCTGGTCGACGTAGACGTCGCCGTCGTCGTCGCCGACCAGGCGGTGGAAGAGCATGCCCTCCTGGAGCGGGGTCAGCGGCAGGATGTCCTCCACGCCGCGGCCGTCGCCGGCCAGCCGGTCCACGCCGGCCTGGTCCAGGCGGGCCAGCGGGAAGTCGGAGGGGGTGCGGCCGCCGGCGTCCGGCCGGGCGCAGTGCTCGGTGATCGCGGTGAGCGCCCCGGTCATGGCGTCCGCCAGCGACCGGACGGTGCCGGCGTCGTGCACCTGCTCGCTGTAGTGCCAGGTGATCTCCAGTTCGCCGTCCGCGACCACGGCCGTGACGTCCAGCAGGTGGTCCAGCGGTTCGTCGGCCGCGACGTCCCGGCCGGGCACGTCGGCGGCCGGGGCGAAGTCCCGCCCGGCCAAGCCGTCCCACTGCCCGTGGTAGGTGAACGACACCTGCGGCAGGGGCACGTCCCGCAGGGCGCGGGCGGCCGGGTCGGGCGAGCCGAGGCGGGCCAGCGCCTCGTGGCCCAGGCCGCGCCGGGGCACGGCCCGCAGGCGCTCCTTGACGGCCTTCAGGGTGGCGCCCCAGTCCGGCGCGGCGGGCGGTCCGGCCGGGGTGAGGGTGACGGGGTACTGGGTGGTGAACCAGCCCACCGTGCGGGAGAGGTCGACGTCGTCGAGGAGGCCTTCCTCGCGGCCGTGGCCCTCCAGGGCGATCGTCACCCGCTCGGCGCCCGCCCAGTCGGCGAGCACCCGGCCCAGCGCGCTGAGCAGGACGTCGTTGACCTGGGTGCGGTAGACGCCGGGCACCCGGCGCAGCAGCGCCTCGGTGGTGGCGCGGTCCACGCGGGTCCGCACGGTGCGCACCGACCCGGCGAGCGGGGTGCCGGGCCGGTCCACGGGCAGCGGGGTGCGCGGGGTGGCGGCCTCGGCCGTCCAGTACGGCAGGTCGTCGTCCAGCCCGCCGTCGCGGACCCGCCGGGACAGCCGTGCGGCCCAGTCGGTGAACGGCGTGCCGGCCGGTTCCAGGCGGACCGGTTCCCCGGCGGACGCCTGGCGGTAGGCCTGTTCCAGGTCGGCCAGGAGGATACGCCAGGAGACGCTGTCGACGGCGAGGTGATGGGCCGTCAGGAACAGCTGGGGGCGCCGTCCGGCCGGGGGCAGCAGCAGGGCGGCGCGCAGCAGGGCGCCGGTGGCCGGGTCGAGGGCGGCGCGGGCGGCGTCGGCGGCCCGTTCGCGCACGGCCGCGGCGTCGGCGTCGCCGGCGGGCAGGGGGTGGCGGGTCAGCAGGCCGGCGGCCGGGCCCGCGCCGGGGTGCTGGGTCCAGGTGCCGCCGGTGCGCACGAACCGGGTGCGCAGCGCCGGGTGGTGGGCGGCCAGCGCCTCCAGCGCCCGCTCCAGGGCCGGTTCGTCGAGGTCGTGGGGCAGGTCGAGCAGGAGCGACATGGCGAAGTGCCGCAGCGGGCCGTGCGTGGCGAAGAACCACTCCTGCACGGGGGTCAGCGGGGCGGGCCCGTCGTGGCGGGAACGCCGGGGGGCCGGTGCGGCGGCGGTCCGGCGGGCCACGGCGGCGGCCAGGTCGGCGACGGTCTGGTGGCGGAAGACGTCCTGCGAGTTCAGGTGCAGGCCGGCGGCGCGGGCCCGGGAGACGGCCTGGATGCCGAGGATGGAGTCGCCGCCCAGCTCGAAGAAGTTGTCGGTGACCCCCACCCGGGTCACGCCCAGCACCTCGGACCAGATGCCGGCCAGCGTCCGCTCCTGCTCGGTGCGCGGGGCGACGAACTCCTTCTCGCGCCGGGCGGTGTCGAGGTCGGGGGCGGGCAGGGCCCGGCGGTCCAGCTTGCCGCTGGTGGTCAGCGGCAGGGCGTCGAGCACGGTGAAGGAGGACGGCACCATGTGCTCGGGCAGGACCCGGCGGCAGGCCTCGCGCAGCGCGGAGGCGGCCGGGCGCGCGGCGCCGGCGGCGGGGACGACGTAGGCGGCCAGGCGGGTGTGGCCGTGCGCGTCGGGCACCGCGACGACGGCCGCCGCGGTGACCTCGGGCAGGTCCAGCAGGGCGGCCTCGATCTCCCCCGGCTCGATGCGGTGGCCGCGCACCTTGACCTGCTCGTCGGCGCGCCCGAGGTAGTCCAGGCGCCCGTCGGCGGTCCAGCGGGCCAGGTCGCCGGTGCGGTACATGCGCGTGCCGGGCTCGCCGTACGGGTCGGCGACGAACCGCGCGGCGGTCAGGCCGGGGCGGCGCGCGTAGCCGCGGGCCAGCTGCGCGCCCGCCAGGTACAGTTCGCCGCCGACCCCGGGCGGCACGGGCCGCAGCCGGTCGTCGAGGACGTAGGCCCGCACCCCCGGCAGCGGGCGGCCCACCAGCGGGCGGCCGTCGCCCTCGATGCGGCAGGCCAGGGCGTCGACGGTGCACTCGGTGGGGCCGTAGAAGTTGTACGCGGCCACGTCGTCGTGCGCGGCCAGGTCGCGCCACAGGGCCGGGCCGATCGCCTCGCCGCCGAGCATCAGCACGCGCGGGTGGTGGCGCGGGTCGGTGAGGAGCCCGGCGGGCAGCAGCTGCCGCAGGTAGGACGGGGTCAGGTCGAGGAAGTCGACGCGGTGGGCGACGACGTACTCCACCAGGGCGGCCGGGTCCAGCCGGGTGGCCTCGTCGACCAGGTGCAGCCGGTGGCCGTCGGCCATCAGCACCACGCCCTCCAGCGAGGTGTCGAAGGAGAACGACGCGGTCAGCGCCACCCGCAGCGGGCCGCCGCCCGCGTCGGCGACGAAGCCCTCGCGGTGGGCGGCCGACAGGTTGGCCAGCGAGCGGTGGGTGACGGTGACGCCCTTGGGGCGGCCGGTGGAGCCGGAGGTGTACAGGACGTACGCGGTGTGGTCGGGGTGCAGCGGGGCGCGCCGGTCGGCGTCGGTGGGGTCGGTGCCGGGGGCGGTGGCGGGCACCGCGCGCAGCGCGGCCTCGTCGAGCACCAGGGCCGGGCGGGCGTCGTCGAGCAGGAACGCCACGCGTTCCTCGGGCAGCGCCAGGTCGACGGGCAGGTAGCCCGCGCCGGCCTTCCACACGGCGAGGATCGCCACGATCATGTCGGCGGTGCGCGGCAGCCGCAGCGCGACCAGCTGCTCGGGGCCGGCGCCCCGGGCTATGAGGTGGTGGGCCAGCCGGTTGGCGCGGGCGTTGAGCGTCGCGTAGTCCAGGCGTTCGTCCCCGGCGACCAGGGCGACGGCGTGCGGGGTGCGGGCGGTCTGCTGTTCGAAGAGCTGCGGGCAGGTGGTGTCGGGCCCCGGGCGGGCGGCGGCGTTCCACTCCTGGGTGACGCGCCGCGCCTCCCGCGGCGGGAGCAGGGGCAGGGTGCCCAGCGGCCGGTCCGGCGCGGCGGCGGCGCCTTCCAGCGTCCGCAGCAGCTGGTCGGCCATCCGCCGGGCGGTGTCCGGGCCGATCAGGTCGGTGCGGTACTCCAGCAGGCCGGTCAGTTCCTCCCCGTCGGGCACGAACTCCACGCTCAGGTCGAAGGTGGCCGCCCGCCGGGGCACGGCGACCGGGGTGGCGGCCAGGCCCTGCGGGTCGGGCGCGGCGGGCGGGTCCGGGTGGAGCAGGACCATCACGTCGAACAGGGGGTTGCGGCCGGCCTCGCGGGGCGCGCCCACGGCCTCCACGAGCCGTTCGAAGGGGGTGTCGCCGTGCGCGAAGGCGTCGTTGACGGTGTCGGCGGCGGCGGTCAGCAGGTCGCGGAAGGAGCCCGCGGTGTCCACCCGGGTGCGCAGCACGACGGTGTTGGCGAAGAAGCCGACGGCCCGCTCCAGGTCGGTGCGGGAGCGGCCGGGGGTGAGGGAGCCGACGGTGATGTCGTCCTGCCCGGACCAGCGGGCCAGCAGCGTCTGGCAGGCGGCGACCAGGGCGGTGAACAGGGTGGTGTGCTGCTGCGCCGCCAGCTCCCGCAGGCGGGCCGTGACGTGCGCGGGGACGGTGAAGGCGTGCACCGCGCCGGCCCCGGACTCCTCGCCGCGGCGCGGGCGGTCCAGCGGCAGTTCGGGCGGCACGGCGCCGGCCAGGTGCTCCTTCCAGTGGGCGAGGTGGCGCTCCAGGCGGGCGCCGGACAGCTCCCGGCGCTGCCACACCGCGAAGTCCGGGTACTGGGTCGCCACCGGCGGCAGCGCGGGCGCCGCGCCCCGCACGAGGGCGTCGTAGGCGGCGCACAGCTCCTGCAGGACCACGCCCATCGACCAGCCGTCGGTGACGATGTGGTGGGCGGTCAGCAGCAGCACGTGCGCGGTGTCCGACTCGCGCAGCAGCAGGGCGCGCAGCAGCGGGCCGGTGCGCAGGTCGAACGGGCGGGAGTACTCCGCCAGCAGCGCGGCGTCCAGGGCGTCCGCGGCGTCGCGGGCGTCCGGCGCGGGCAGGTCGCGGACCGGCAGCGGCACCGGCCCGGCCGGGTGCACGGTCTGCGCCGGCCGGCCGTCGTGCTCGTCGAAGGTGGTGCGCAGCGCCTCGTGGCGCTCCACCACCAGCTCCAGCGCCCGGGCCAGGGCGGCGCGGTCGAGCGCGCCGGTCAGCCGCAGCGCGACCGCGCTGTTGTAGCGGGCGTCGCCGGGCCGCAGCCGGTCCAGGAACCACAGCCGCTGCTGGGCGAAGGACAGCGGCAGGGGCCGGGTCCGGTCCGCGCGGGGGATGTCCCGGCGGGCGGGCGTGTCCCCCGCGGCGGCCCGTCCGGCCAGCCGGCGGCGCAGCACCTCCTGGAGGTCCTGGGGCAGGGCCTCGGCGCGGTTTCGCTTCGAAGACGTCATGGTCGTCCGGTCCTCACCGTTCGTCGGGGTCGCTGTCGCCGCGTGCGGCGTCTTCGAGTTCGCTGAGCACCTGCTCCTCCACCAGGTCCGCCAGGGCGGCGACCGTGCGGTGGACCAGGACGTCGCGGGGCGTGAGGGTCACGCCGAACATCTCGCCCGCGCGGGAGGCGATGAGCACGGCCCGCAGGGAGTCGCCGCCCAGGGCGAAGAAGTCGTCCTCGGCGCCGACGCCGGTGTGCAGGGCCTCCTCCCACAGGGCGGCCAGGGCCTCCTCGGTGGGCGTGCGGGGCGCGACGTGCCCGGTGTCCCCGGCGCCGCGGGCGTCGTCGGGCGCGGGGGCGGGCAGGGCGGCCCGGTCGGTCTTGCCGTTCTCGGTGAGCGGGAAGCGGTCCATCACCACGAACGCCGACGGGACCATGTGCGCGGGCAGGGTGCGGGCGGCCAGGTCCCGCAGATCGGCCGGGGCGGGCGGCTCGGCGCCGGGCGCGGCGAGCACGTGGGCCACCAGGCGCGGCAGCCCCGGTTCGTCCTCCCGCACGCTCACCACCGCGTCCAGCACGGCCGGGTGGCGCGCCAGGGCGGCCTCGACCTCGCCCGCCTCCACGCGGTGGCCGCGCAGCTTGAGCTGGTGGTCGGTGCGGCCCAGGTAGTGCAGCTCGCCGCGGGCGTCGCGCCGTACCAGGTCGCCGGTGCGGTACATGCGCGTGCCGGGCGGGCCGAAGGGGTCGGCGGTGAAGCGGGCCGCGGTCAGGCCGGGCCGGTTCAGGTAGCCGCGGGCCAGGGCCGGGCCGGCCAGCCACAGCTCGCCCGGCACGCCGTCGGGGACCGGCCGCAGCCGGGCGTCGAGGACGTAGGCCCGGGTGCCGGGCAGGCGGCGGCCGACGGGCGGCGCGGCGCCGTCCGGCCGGAGCGGACCGGACCAGGTGGCGACCACGGTGGCCTCGGTGGGCCCGTAGGAGTTGACCATCCGGTGGTGCGGCGCCCAGCGCGCCACCAGGTCGGCGCCGCAGGCGTCGGCCCCGACGGTCAGGGTCTTCAGGTCGGGCAGGGTGCCCGGGGTGTCCGGCGGCAGGGTGGCGAGCGCGGCCGGCGGCAGCAGGGTGTGGGTGATGCGCTCGTCGCGCAGCACTCCGGCCAGCTCGGCGCCGAGCAGCGGGCCGGGCGGCGGCACGACCAGCCGGGCGCCCTGCGGCAGGGACATGCACAGCTCCAGCACCGAGGCGTCGAAGCTGGGCGTGGCGAAGGCCAGCACCCGGTCGCCGGGGGCGACCTGGTAGTGCTCGGCCTCGGCGGCGGCGAAGGCGGCCAGGCCCCGGTGGGTGACGACCACGCCCTTGGGGGTGCCGGTGGAGCCGGAGGTGTAGATGACGTACGCCGGGTCGTCGAGGTCCAGGGGCCGGGTGCGGTCGGCGTCGGTGGGGCGGTGCTCCAAGCCGCCGGGGCCCGCCGCGAGCAGGGCGGCCGTCTCCTCGGCGTCGAGGGTGACGGCGGGGGCCGCGTCCCGCAGCATCAGCGCGACCCGCTCGGGCGGGTAGGCGGGGTCGACGGGCAGGAAGGCGGCGCCCGCCTTGGCCACCGCGAGCCGGGCGAGGACCATGTCCGCCGAGCGCGGCAGGACCAGGGCGACGAGGTCGCCGGGGCCCGCGCCGCGGGCGATGAGGTGGTGCGCCAGGCGGTTGGCCCGCCGTTCGGCCTCGGCGAAGGTGAGCAGCAGGCCCGGAGCCTGTACCGCCGCGGCCGTGGGCCACCGGTCCACCGCGGCCTCGATCAGCGCGGGCAGCGGCACGGGGGCCGGGGGCGGGGTCGCGGGCCGGGCCGGCGGGTCGAGCAGCCGCGCCCGCTGCGCGGGCGGCAGCACGTCCAGCGCGTCCAGGCGCACCGCGTCGTCCGCCGCGGCCAGCGCGTGCAGGGTGTGCAGCAGCTGGCCGGCGAGGGAGCGGGCCGTGGCCTCCTCGAAGTACCGCGGGTCGTAGCCGAGTTCGACGACCAGCTCGTCACCGGGCGAGATCACCGCGGTGAGCGGGTAGTTGGTGGCCTCGCGGGCGTCCAGGTCCCGCACCGCGAGGCCGTGCTCGCCCGCGGTCGCGTCGCCGACCGGGTAGTTCTCGAACACCAGCAGGCTGTCGAACAGGGCGGTCCCGGCGGGGAGTCCGGCCAGGCGCTGCACCTCGGTCAGCGGGAGGTGGTCGAAGCGGCGGTCCTCGGCCCGCGCGGTCTGCAGCGCGCGCAGCCACGCGTCGCGGGGGGCGTCGCCGTCCACGGTGACCCGGGCGGGCAGGGTGGTGATGAACAGGCCGGTGATGGTGTCGGCGCCGGGCAGGTCGGCGGGCCGCCCGGAGACGGTGGTGCCGAAGCACACCTCCCGCTCGCCGCTCCAGCGGGCCAGCAGCAGCGCCCAGGCGCCCTGCGCCACGGTGTTGAGGGTGAGCCGGTGGCGGCGCGCGAAGTCCTGCACCCGGGCGGTCTGCGCCGCCCCGAGCCGGGCGGACAGCCAGGTCCCGGAACGGGCGGGGGCGCCCGGACCGGGCCGGCGGTCGTAGGGCAGCGGGGTGGGCGCGGTGAGGCCGGCCAGCGCGGCGCGCCAGTGGTCCTCGGCCTCGGCGGTGTCCCGGCCGGCGAGCCAGGCGGCGTAGTCGGCGAACGGGCGGCGCTCCGGCAGGCGCGGCCGCTCGCCCCGGGCGAGCGCGGCGTGGCTCGCCAGGACGTCCGACAGGACGTGGAAGACGCTCCAGCCGTCCAGCAGGACGTGGTGGAAGGTCCACACCACCCGCACCCGGTCCTCGGCGAGGCGGATCAGGTGCAGGCGCAGCAGCGGCGCCCGGTCCAGGGCGAGGCCGCGCGCCTTGTCCTCGGCGAGCAGCCGCTCCAGTGCGGCGTCGCGCGCGGCCGGGGCCAGGGCGGTCCAGTCGTGCCCGGTGACCGGCAGGGCGGCGGTGCGGTGCACGACCTGGAGCGGCACGGGCACCCCGCTCAGCACCACGGCGGTGCGCAGCACGGGCGTGCGGTCCACGACGTGCTGCCAGGCGGCGGCCAGCAGCTCCGGCTCGCGCACCCCGTCCACCACGAACGTGATCTGCTCGACGTACAGGCCCTCTCCGGGCGCGTCCAGGGTGTGGACGACCATGCCGGTCTGGGTGGGGGTGAGCGGGTAGACGTCCACCACGTCGCGGCCGGTGCCCACCAGCCGGTCGACGGCCGCCTGGTCGAGCCCGGCCAGCGGGAAGTCCGACGGGGTGCGGCCGCCGGCGCCGGGCTCGGCGCAGTGCCGCACGATCCCGCGCAACTCCTCCACCAGCTCGTCCGCCAGCCGGGCGACGGTCTCGCGCCGGTGCACCCCGCGGGAGTACGCCCAGGTGAACTCCAGCCGCCCGCCGGTCACCCGGCCGAGCACGTCGATGAGGTGCGGCCGGTCCGCGGAACGGTCCATGCCGCCCGTCAGGGGGCCGTGCGGCCCGTGCAGCAGGCCGCCGGGGGCCGTGTTCCCGTCCTGCTGCCCGAGGTAGTTGAAGCCGATCTGCGGCAGACCGGGCAGGTCCGCGCCGGCCGTGGGGTGCAGGTGGCGCAGGGCGCCGTAGCCCAGTCCGCCGCGCGGCACCGCCCGCAGGCTCTCCTTGACCGACTTCAGCGCGGTCCCGGTGTCCGCGTCGCGGGGCACGTCGAGGGCGACCGGGAACATCGTGGTGAACCAGCCGACGGTCCGGGCGAGGTCGACGTCGTCGAACAGGTGGTCCTCGCGGCCGTGGCCCTCCAGCGCCACCAGGACCCGGTCCCGGCCGGTCCAGCGGGCCAGGACCCGGCCGAGGGCGGTGAGCAGGACGTCGTTGACGCGGGTGCGGTAGGCGTCCGGCACCTCCTGGAGCAGGCGCCGGGTGTCCTCGCCGTCCAGGCCGGCCGTGAGGGTCTCCTCGTCGGCGGCGGTGTTGGGGCCGGCGTGGTCGGCGGGCAGCGGGGCGTCGTCCGCGAGGGACGCGAGGTCCCGCCAGTGGGCGAGTTCGTCGTCGAAGCCGCCGGCGGCGGTGTGCGCGGTGAGCCGCTGCGCCCAGGCGCGGAAGGAGGTGGTCTTCGGCCCGAGGTCCGGCGCCTTCCCGGCCCGCAGCGCCCGGTAGGCGGCGTCCAGGTCCTCCAGGAGCACGCGCCAGGACACCGCGTCCACCACCAGGTGGTGGGCGGCCAGCAGCAGCACGGGCGGCGCGCCGTCGCCCGGGCGGCACAGCGCGGCCTTCAGCAGGGGGCCGGCGGCGAGGTCGAATCCGCCGCTCAGCCGGTCGGCGAGGCCGTCCACCGCGAGGGCGTCGGGCAGGTCGTGGACCTCCAGGTGGGGCGCGTCGCCGGGCGCGGCACCGTACTGGCGCCACCGCCCGTCGCCGGCCTGCTCGAACCGCAGGCGCAGCGCGTCGTGGTGGTCGAGGACGGCGGCCAGGGCGGCGCGCAGCAGGTCCGCGTCGGTGTCGGCGGCCAGCTGGAAGGAGACCGCCTGGGTGAAGCGCGCCGGGTCGCCGGTGAGGGTGTCCAGCAGCCAGTGCTGGACGGGGGTGAGCGGCGCGTCGCCGACGACCGCGCCCTGCTCGGCGGTGACCCGCGGGGCGGGCAGGTCCTCGGCCGCGGCGGCCAGTTCGGCGACGGTCTGGTGGGTGAACAGGTGCCGGGGGGTGAGCGCGAGCCCGGCCCGGCGGGCGGCGGAGACGATCTGGATGCCGAGGACGGAGTCGCCGCCGAGCGCGAAGTAGTTGTCGTCGGCGCCGACGTCGGGCACGCCCAGCACGTCCGCCCAGATCGCGGCGAGCGTCTTCTCGGTGCCGGTGCGCGGCGGCCGGCCGGCCGCGCCGGCGGCCGGGGCCGCCCACACGGGTTCGGGCAGCGCCCGCCGGTCCAGTTTGCCGGTGGCGCCGAGCGGCAGCCGCTCCAGCGGCAGCACGGCCGCGGGCACCAGGTGGTCGGGCAGGGTGCGCCGCAGGAAGGCGCGCAGCTCGGCGGGGTCGGGGGCGTCGCCGCCGCGCGGCACCGCGTACGCCACCAGCCGCCGGTGCCCGTCGCGGTCCACCACCCGGGCGGCGGCCGCGGCGACCCGCGGGTGCCGGGCCAGCGCGGCCTCCACCTCGCCCAGTTCGATGCGGAAGCCGCGCACCTTCACCTGGTCGTCCGAACGGCCCAGGTACAGCAGGTCCCCTCCGGCGGTCCGGCGGACCAGGTCGCCGGTGCGGTACATGCGGCTGCCCGGCGGGCCGTACGGGTCGGGCAGGAAGCGGGACGCGGTCAGGCCGGGCCTGCCCAGGTAGCCGCGGGCGACGCCGGTCCCGGCCAGGTACAGCTCGCCCGGCGCGCCGGGGGGCACCGGGCGCAGCCGGCCGTCCAGGACGTAGGCGCGGGCGCCGCCGACCGGCCGGCCGATCGGCGGGACCCGGTCGGGGTCGGCCGGGTCGCAGGTGAAGGCGGTGGCGTAGACGGTGGCCTCGGTGGGGCCGTAGACGTTCATCACCCGGCAGCCGGGCACCGCCGCGCGCACCTGGCGGACGGTCGCGGCGGGCAGCGCCTCCCCGGCCAGGACGACGGTGTCGGCGGTGACCCGGACCGTGTCGTCCGTCAGCAGCCGGCCGAGGGCGGAGGGCACCGCGCTGAGCAGTCCCGCCCGCCACGGGCCGGGGCGTTCGGCCAGGGCGAGGACGTCGCGGACGACCTCCACGCGGCCGCCGGCGAGCAGCGGCGAGAAGATCTCGAACACCGACACGTCGAAGTTGAGGGAGGTCGAGGCCACCACGTGGTCCAGGCCCCGCCCGGCGAACTCGGCGGCGGCCCAGTCGGTCAGCGCCACCACCGACGCGTGCGCGACGACGACGCCCTTGGGCCGGCCGGTCGAGCCGGAGGTGTGGATGACGTAGGCCGGGTGGGCGGGCAGCAGCGGCGCGGTCCGGTCGGCGTCGCCGAGCGCGGCGGGGGACGCGGCGGCCAGGCGGCCGGCGCAGTCCGGGTCGTCCAGCGTGATCCGCCGGTAGGGGCCGTCGGGCAGCCGGCCGGAGGTCTGCGTGGTCGTGACCACGGCGGCCGGCTGGACGTCCGCGAAGAGGAACGCGAGCCGCTCGTCCGGGTGGCCGGGGTCCACCGGCAGGTAGGCGGCGCCGCTCTTGAGGACCGCCAGCAGTGCCACGATCAGGTCGGCGGTGCGCGGCAGCGCCAGCGCCACGAATCGCTCGGGTCCGGCGCCGGCCTCGACGAGCAGCCGGGCCAGCCGGTTGGCGCGCTCGTCGAGCTCCCGGTAGGTCAGCGACTCGTCCCCGGCCAGGACGGCCACGGCGTCGGGGACGCGGGCGGCCCGCTCCTCGAACACCTCGGGCAGGGTCCGGTGCGGGGCGGGCACCACCGGCCCGCCGAACCGGTCGAGCAGGGCGCGGCCCCGCGCCGGGTCCATCAGCGGCAGGTCGGCCAGGGAGCGGTCCGGGTCGGCGGCCATGCCGGTCAGCAGCGTGCGCAGGCTCGCGCCGAGTTCCTCGACCGTCTCGGCGTCGAAGGCGGCCGGGTCGTAGTCCAGGGCCACCGTCAGGCGGTCGCCGGGGGCGACGACCACGCTGAGCGGGTAGTTGGTCGGCTCGACGTCGCGTTCGTGCTCGATCGCCAGTCCGTGCCGGGCCAGGGCGCCCTCGTCGAACGGGTAGTTCTCGAAGACGACGATGCTGTCGAACAGGTTCGTGCCGCCCGGCACCTCGCTCCAGGACTGCAGCTGGGCGAGGGAGACGAAGTCGTGGCGCCGCGCCTCCGACTGGGCGGCCTGCAGCTCGCCCAGCCACTCCAGCAGTCCGCGCCGCCCGTCGACGCGGACCCGGGTGGGCAGGGTGTTGATGAACAGGCCCACCATGGTCTCCACGCCCGGCAGTGCGGCGGGCCGGCCGGAGACAGTCGTGCCGAAGACCACGTCGTCACCGCCGCCGTAGCGGGACAGCAGCAGCGCCCAGGCGCCCTGGAGGACGGTGTTGAGGGTCAGCCCGGCGCGCTGCGCGGTCTCGCGCAGCCGCGCCGAGCGGTCGGCGTCGAGCGTCACCGTCACCGACCCGGTGGAGGAGGTGCGGTGCGCCTCGGCGGGGCGGCGGTCGCGCGGCAGTTCGGTGGGGGCGGAGAAACCGGCCAGGGTCGTACGCCAGTGGCGTTCGGCGCGCGCGGTGTCCTGCCCCGCCAGCCAGCGCAGGTAGGCGCCGAACGGGGCCCGGTCCGGGACCTGGGGGCGGCGCCCGGCGGTCAGCGCCGCGTACCGCTCGCAGACCTCGTCGAAGACCTGGGCCGCGCTCCACCCGTCGAGCAGCACGTGGTGGAAGGTCCACACCACGCGGACCCGGTCCGGGGACAGCCGGATCAGGGTCAGCCGCATCAGCGGCGCCGCCGTCAGGTCGACGCCGGCCCGCCGGTCCGCCTCCAGCAGCGCGTCCAGGTCGCGGGCGCACCGCTCGGCGGGCCGGCCGGACCAGTCGTGGTGGGTGACGGGCACGGTGGCGTGGTGCTGCACGAGCTGGAGCGGTTCGGCGGTCTCCTGCCACACCAGCCGGGTGCGCAGCACCGCGTTGGCGTCCGCGGTGCGCTGCCAGGCCTCGGCGAGGGCGTGCGGGTCGGTGACGCCGCGCAGCACCAGCTGCACCTGGTTGACGTAGGTGCGGGACTCCGGGTCCATGAGGCTGTGGAAGAGCATGCCCGCCTGCATCGGCGTCAGCGGGTACAGGTCGGCGACGGCGCGGCCGTCCCCGACGACCCGGTCCACGGCCGCCTGGTCCAGGCGGGCCAGCGGGAAGTCCGACGGGGTCCGGCCGCCGGCGCCGGGGCGCAGGCAGTGGGCGACGATGTCCTCCAGCGCGCGCAGCATGCCCGTGGCGAGGCCGGCGACCGTGTGCTCGTGGTGGCGGCCGGCGCTGTAGTGCCAGGTGATCTCCAGCTCGCCGTCGTGGACGCGGGCCACGACGTCGAGGAGGTGCGGGCGCTCGGCCTCGGGCGCGTCGGCGCCGTCCAGGCCGCCGGGCACGGAGCGGACCAGGGCGGCGCCGTCGTCGGCGGACCAGTCGAAGCGGCCCAGGTAGTTGAAGCTGATGCCGGGCGCGGGCGCGGCGGCGAGCCGGTCGTCCCCGGCCAGGTGGCGCAGGGCGCCGTAGCCCAGGCCCCGGCCCGGCACGGATCGCAGCTGCTCCTTGACCGACTTCAGCGCCGGGCCCCAGTCGCCCCGGTCCGGGCGCGGCACGTCGAGGGCGACCGGGAACAGCGTGGTGAACCAGCCGACCGTGCGGGACAGGTCGACGTCGTCGAACAGGTGGTCCTCCCGGCCGTGGCCCTCCAGGCCGACGGCGACGGTGCCGCGTCCGGTCCAGTCGGCCAGGACGCGGCCGAGCGCGGTGAGCAGGACGTCGTCGACGCGGGTGCGGTAGACGCCGGGCACCTCGCGCAGCAGGGCGCCGGTGCGGTCCGGGTCGAGCCGGACCGTCACCGCCCGCAGGTCGGCGGCGGTGTTGCCGCCGTCGGAGTCGGTGGGCAGCGGGTGGGCGCAGTGCCGGGCGACGGCCTCCCAGTGCGCGCGTTCGGCCGCGAAGCCGCCGGCGGCGGTGTGCGCGGCGAGCCGTCGCGCCCACTCCTGCACGGAGGTGGTGCGTTCCGGCAGGCGCACCGGCTCCCCGGCGCGGGCCTGCCGGTAGGCGGTCTCCAGGTCCTCCAGCAGCACGCGCCAGGAGACGCCGTCGACGACCAGGTGGTGCACGGCCAGCAGCAGCCGGGCGGGCCGGCCGCCGGTGCGGGTGAACAGGCGGGCGGCCAGCAGCGGCCCGGTGTCCAGCCGGAAGGCGGCGTGCGTCTCGGCCGTCAGGCGGGCCTCGGTCTCCTCGGCCGCCGCCGCGTCGAGCCCGGCGAGGTCGCACACGCGCAGCAGTCCGGGCGGCTCCTCGTCGGGGGCGGGGCAGTGCTGGTGCCAGGTGCCGTCGTCGCGCCGGACGAACCGGGTGCGCAGGGCGTCGTGGTGGGCCCACAGGGCCGCCAGGGCACGGCGCAGGGCCTGCGGGTCGGGGTCGCCGGGGCTCTCCACGACGACGCACTGGTCGAAGAACTCCGGGTGCGCGGGCCCGGGGTCGAGGAACCAGCGCTGGATGGGCGTGAGGGTGACGTCCCCGGTCACCGGCGCGGCCCCGGCGACGGGCGCGGCGGTGCCGGTGGCGGCGGCCAGTGCCGCGATCGTGGGATGCCGGAACAGGTCCCGGGGGGTCAGCGCGAGACCGGCGGCGCGGGCGCGCGAGACGACCTGGATGCTGAGGATCGAGTCGCCGCCCAGCATGAAGAAGTTGTCGTCGACGCCGACGCGGGCCACGCCGAGCAGTTCGGCCCAGACGGCGGCCAGGACGCGTTCGGCGTCGGTGCGCGGCGCCCGGTAGGCGGTGCCGCCGGCCCCCGACCAGTCGGGGGCGGGCAGCCGGCGCCGGTCCACCTTGCCGTTGGCGGTCAGGGGCAGCTCGGTCACCGTGACGAACGCGGCGGGCACCATGTAGTCGGGCAGTTCGGCCGCGACGTGGGCGCGCAGCTCGGCCGCCGACGGCACGGCCGTCCCGGCGGCGGGCACCAGGTGGGCGGCCAGGCGCTTGCGTCCGTCGTGGGCGTGCACCGACACCACGGCCTCGGCCACGGCCGGGTGGGCGGTGAGCCGGGCCTCGATCTCGGCGGGTTCGACGCGGAAGCCGCGGATCTTGATCTGGTCGTCGGCGCGGCCCACGAAGTGCAGTTCGCCGTCGGCGCTCCAGCGCACGACGTCGCCGGTGCGGTACATCCGCCCGCCGGGCGGGCCGAACGGGTCGGCCAGGTAGCGGGCGGCGGTCGCGCCGGGCCGCCCGGCGTAGCCGCGGGCGAGTCCGGCGCCGGCGATGTACAGCTCGCCGGGCACGCCCGGCGGCTGCGGCTGGAGCGCGTCGTCGAGGACGTAGACCCGCGTGTTGTCGAGCGGGCGGCCGATGGGCAGCACCGCGGGCAGCGGGTCGCCGGCCCGGAAGACGCGCCGGGTGGCGAAGGTGGTGGTCTCGGTGGGGCCGTAGCCGTCGACGACGGCCAGGCCGGGGCAGGCGTCCAGGACCCGGCGCACCACCGCGCCCGGCACGGCCTCGCCGCCGGTCCACACCTCCCGGGCGCCGCGCAGGCAGGCGGGGTCCTCCTGGGCGAGCAGGCGCAGCAGGCCCGCGGTCAGCCACAGGCACCGCACGCCCCGCTCGGTGATCGCGCGGCGGACCACGGCGGCGTCCACGTCGCCGGGCGGGGCGAGGACGGCCGTGCCGCCGCGCAGCAGCGGCACCCACAGCTCGTAGGTGGCGGCGTCGAAGGCGTGCGGGGAGTGCACCAGCACCCGGTCGTGGCCCGCGAAGGCCCGGTCGAGGGCGAGCGCGGCGACGTCCCGGTGGCGCACGGCGACGCCCTTGGGGGTGCCGGTGGAGCCGGAGGTGAACATCAGGTACTGGACGTTGTCCGGGTGCGGGGCCGGGGCGGCGGCCGGCCCGGCGCCGGACGGTTCGGCCCCGGCCGGCGGAAGGTCCGCCCGGACGACCGCCCCTTCCGGCAGTACCGCGCGGGCCGTCTCCTCCCACGCGCCGTCGGTGAGCAGCAGGTCCGCGCCGGCCTCGGCGATCGTCCGCCGCAGGCGCTCGCCCGGCGCCCTGCCGTCCAGCGGGACGTACACGCCGCCGGTGCGGACGAGGGCGAGCTGGGCGACGACCAGCGGGACGGAGCGGTCCATCAGCACGCCCACCGGGCGCTCGGCGGCCACCCCGAGCGCGGCGAGCCGGGCGGCGAGGCGCGCGGCCCGCCCGTCCAGCTCCCGGTAGGTGAGGCGCTCGTCCCCGGCCTCCAGGGCGACGGCGTCGGGCGTGCGTCGCACCTGGGCGGCGAACAGCTCGCCCGTCGTCGCCTCGGGCACGTCGGCCGCCGTGTCGTTCCAGGTGCGCAGGACCTGCTCGCGGCGCTCGGGCGTGAGCAGCGGCAGCCGCGCGGGCGCGCGCAGCGGCTCGGCGGCCATGCCTTCCAGCAGGACGGTGAGGTACTCGCCCATGCGGGCGACCGTCGCGGCGTCGAACAGTTCGGGGTCGTAGCCGAGGCGCAGGGCCAGCCGCTCGCCCGGGTAGGCGACCAGGCTCAGCGGG
Source organism: Streptomyces glaucus (assembly GCF_039533365.1). Taxonomy (NCBI): domain Bacteria; kingdom Bacillati; phylum Actinomycetota; class Actinomycetes; order Kitasatosporales; family Streptomycetaceae; genus Streptomyces; species Streptomyces glaucus. The sequence goes on along the minus strand of NZ_BAAATK010000022.1, from coordinate 25,456 downwards.
TAGTTGGTGGTCTCGATGCCGTCCAGGCCGCTCAGGCGCAGTCCGTGGGCGGCGGCGAGGCCGTCGTCGACCGGGTAGTTCTCGAAGACGACGATGCTGTCGAACAGGGCCGACCGCTCGGGCAGCGCGGTGAACGCCTTCAGCCGGGTGAGCGGCACGTGGCCGAAGCGCCGGTCCTCGCTCTGCTCCTGCTGGAGGCGGCGCAGCCAGTCGGGCAGGGCCGTGTCGCGCGGCACCGTGACGCGGGCGGGCAGGGTGGTGATGAACAGGCCGGTCATGGTGTCAGCCCCGGCCAGCTCGTCGGGCCGCCCGGAGACCGTCGTGCCGAAGACGACCTCGTCGCGGCCCGTCTGACGGCTCAGCAGGACGGCCCACGCCCCCTGCACCAGGGTGTTCAGGGTCAGGCCGGCGTTCCTGGCGGTCTCCGCCAGGGCCCGGGTGGTGGCCTCGGGCACCGTGACGCGGACCGCCCGGGTGGACTCCGCGCGGTGGGTCTCGCGCGGTTCGCGGTCGAAGGGCAGGGCGGTGGTCCCGGCCAGGCCGTCGAGGCGGGCCCGCCAGTGCCGTTCGGCCTCGGCCGGGTCGCGGTCGCGCAGCCAGGCCACGTAGTCGCGGAAGGGCCGGCGGTCGGGGGGCGTCTGGCCGGCGTGGCGGGCGAAGACGTCCGAGAGGACCTGGAACAGGCTCCAGCCGTCCAGGATCAGGTGGTGGAAGGACCACACCACGCGCACGGCGGTGTCGGAGACCCGGGCGAGCACCAGGCGCTGGAGCGGGGCCCGGGCGAGGTCGACTCCGTGCTCGCGGTCGCGGGCCATGAGCTCGCGCAGCCGGCTCTCCCGTTCGGCGTCGGACAGGTCGCGCCAGTCCAGCCGGGTGACCGGCACGGGTGCGTGCCGGTGCACCACCAGCAGCGGTTCGGGCACGTCCTGCCACACGACGCGGGAGCGCAGCACCGGCGTGGCGTCCGTCACCCGCTGCCAGGCGTCCGCGAGCGCGGCGGGCTCGGGCACGCCGTCCAGGACGAAGGTCAGCTGCTGGAAGTAGGTGCCGCGGTCGTCGTGGCCCAGGCCGTGGAAGAGCATCCCGGCCTGGGTGGGGGTGAGCGGGTGGACGTCCTCGACGGCCGCGGGGTCGGCCCCCGTGATCCGGTCCACGGCCGCCTGGTCGAGCGCGGCCAGCGGGAAGTCGGAGGGGGTGCGGCCGCCGGTGCCCGGCCGGGCGGCGTGCCGGGCGAGCGAGGCCAGCGCGTCGGCGAACCGCCCGGCCAGTGCGGCGACGGTCTCCTCCCGGTGCAGCCGTTCGCTGTAGACCCAGGTGAACTCCAGGGCGTCGTCGGTCAGTCGCCCGATGACCTCCAGCGGGTGCGGGCGTTCGGCCGCGGGGTCCGCGTCCAGCTCCAGCGGGCGCAGCACGGCGCGGTAGAGGCCGTCCGGGCGGTCCGGCGGCGCGAACCGGCCCAGGTAGTTGAAGCTGATCTGCGCGCCGGGTTCCGCCGCGGGCGCCGGCGACGGGGCCAGGTACCGCAGGGCGTCGTGTCCCAGGCCGTGCCGGGGCACGGCCCGCAGCTGTTCCTTGACCTGCTTGAGCACCGCGTCCCAGCCGGCGTCCGGGGGGACGGCGAGGGCGACGGGGTGGCGGGTGGTGAACCAGCCGACGGTGCGGCTGGTGTCGACGTCGGCGAACAGCTCCTCGCGGCCGTGCCCCTCGACGTCCACCAGCACCCGGTCGTGCCCGGTCCAGGCGCACAGCACCCGGCCCAGGGCGCCGAGCAGCACGTCGTTGACCCGGGTGCGGTAGGTGTCGGGCAGGGTGCGCAGCAGGGCGGCGGTGTCCTCGGGGGTGAGGCGCACGGTCACCTCGCGGGCCGTGGCGTAGGTGCCGGCGCCGGCCAGGTCCGCCGGGAGGGCCGTCGCGGCGCCGGCGGTCGCCCTCGCCCAGTACGCGCGTTCGTCGTCGAAGCCGCCCTCGGCGGCGTGCGCGGCCAGCCGCCGGGCCCAGTGCCGCAGCGCCGACGACCGGGGCGGCAGCGCCGCCGCGCCGTCGTGTCCGGCGCGGCGGGCCCGGTAGGCCCGGTCCAGGTCCTCCAGCAGCAGGCGCCAGGAGACCCCGTCGACCACCAGGTGGTGGACGGCCAGGTGCAGCACGGGCGGCCGGTCCGCTCCCCTGGTGTGCAGCACGGCGCGCAGCAGCGGGCCGTGCCGCAGGTCGAAGGGGCCCAGGTGCGGGGTGTCGGCGTCCGGCCCGGTGTGGTGCGCCAGGCGGACGCGGGGCGCTTCCTCCGCGATGTGCCAGCGCACGCCCGGGCCGCCGGCCGCGGGCGTGCCGTCCGCGGTGAAGCGGGAGCGCAGCGCGTCGTGGTGGGCGACCAGGTCGTTGAGGGCGTCCTCCAGCGCGGCGGCGTCGACCGGGGCGGCCAGCTCCAGCGACAGCGTCTGGGCGTAGTGGCCGGCCCGCTCGGCGGCGGTGTCGAACAGCCAGCGCTGGATGGGCGTGAGCGGCGCCGGTCCGGTGGCCGGCACGGCGGCCGGCGCGGCGGTTCGCGGGGTCCCGGCCGCGTCCGCGCACCGGGCGAGGGCGGCGACGGTCTGGTGCCGGTAGACGTCCCGGGAGGTGACCGTCAGGCCGGCCTGCCGGGCCTGGGCCACCACCTGGATGCTCAGGATGGAGTCGCCGCCCAGGGTGAAGAAGTTGTCGTCCGCGCCGACCCGCTCGACGTGCAGGACCTCGGCCCAGATCGCGGCGAGGGTCCGCTCGGTGGGGGTGCGCGGCGGGACGTGCCGCGCGGTGTGCCCGGCGGGCCCCGGGGCGGGGAGCCGGCCCCGGTCCAGTTTGCCGTTGGGGTTGAGCGGCAGGGCGGACAGCACCACGACGGTCGAGGGCACCAGGTAGTCGGGCAGCGTACGGCCGAGTTCCCGACGGACCGCCTCCGGCGTCACGTCGGCTCCCTCGGCGGGCACGACGTAGCCGGCCAGGCGCCGGTGGCCGTCGCTCTCCCAGGTGCCGGCGGCGGCCTCGGCGACGCCGGCGCAGCGCCGCAGCGCCTCCTCCACCTCGCCCAGTTCGATGCGGAAGCCGCGCACCTTGACCTGCTGGTCGACGCGCCCGAGGTATTCGAGTTCGCCGTCGGCGCTCCACCGCACCAGGTCGCCGGTGCGGTACATGCGGCTGCCGGGCGGGCCGAAGGGGTCGGCGACGAACCGGGCGGCGGTCAGGCCGGGGCGGCCGAGGTAGCCGCGGGCCAGGCCGTCGCCGCCGAGGTACAGCTCTCCGGTGACGCCGGGGGGCTGCGGGCGCAGCAGCCGGTCCAGCACATAGGCGCGGGTGCGGGCCACGGGTCTGCCGATCGGCGGCGCCTGCTCGGGCACGGTGCCGTCGGCGAACCAGCCGGTGGCGTAGACGGTGGCCTCCGTCGGCCCGTAGAGGTTGGCCACCTCGCAGGAGGGCATGGCGTGCCGCACGTCCCGCACGGTCTGCGCGGGCAGCGCCTCGCCGGCCAGTACGACGGTGTCCGCCTCGACGGCGGCGCCGGTGAGCACCCGGCCGGCCACCGACGGCACGCCGCTGACCAGTCCGGCCCGGCGCGGGCCCGGCCCGTCGGCGAGGGCCGGCAGGTCGGCGACCACCTCGACGGTGCCGCCCGCCAGCAGGGGGCACAGCAGCTCGAACACCGAGACGTCGAAGTTCAGCGAGGTCGAGGCCACGACGTGGGCCAGGCGGCGGGCGCCGAAGCGCTCCCGGACCCAGGCGGCGAGCGCCGCCACGCTGCGGTGGGTGACCACGACGCCCTTGGGCCGGCCGGTGGAGCCGGAGGTGTAGATGACGTACGCGGGATGCTCCGGGTCCAGCGGCCGGGCCCGGTCCGGGCCCGCCGGGTCCGCCGGGTCCCCGTCGCCGGCCAGGCAGTCCTCCAGGATCAGCGGCCGGCATCCCTCGGGCAGCGCCCCGGCGGTCTCGCGGGCGGCCAGGACGAGGGCGGGGGCGGCGTCGGCGAGCATGAGGCGGATGCGCTCGGCCGGGTAGGCGGGGTCCACGGGAAGGTAGCCCGCGCCCGACTTCAGCACGCCCCACAGGGCCGGCAGCAGGTCGGCGGTGCGGGGCAGGCACAGCGCCACCAGCGTCTCCGGGCCCGCGCCGCGGGCGGTCAGCGACCGGGCCAGGCGGTCGGCCCGGCGGTTCAGCTCGGCGTAGGACAGCCGCTGATCGCCGCAGGTCACGGCGGTCGCCTCCGGCGTGCGGGCCACCTGGGCCTCGAACAGCGCGGGCAGCGTGGCGTCCGCGGGGGCCTGCCCGGCGTCCGCGGGCGGGTTCCAGGCGTCCAGCAGGGTGCGCCGTTCGTCGTCCGACAGCAGGGGGAGCTCGGCGAGTCTGCGGTGCGGCCCCTGCGCCATGCCGTCCAGCAGGCGGTGCAGGTGACGGCTCATCCGCTCGGCGGTGCGCGCCTCGAACAGGTCCGTGTTGTACTCGACCGTCAGCTCGTACCCGCCGTCCGGGCGCGGCGCGAACTCCAGGACGAGGTCGAAGCGGGCGGCGGGGCGGGGCAGCGGATGATCCTCGATGCGGACCCCGCCGGCCTGTGGCGGGTGGGCGGGAGCCGTCTGCTGGACCACCAGCGCCTGCACCAGCGGGGTGCGGCTGGGGTCCCGGGGCGGGGCGAGTTCCTCCACCACGCGGTCGAACGGCACGCCGCCGTGGGCGAAGGCGTCCAGCACGGTCGCCCGCACGCGCTCCACGAACCGGTCGACCGTGACGGTGTCGTCCACCTCCTCGCGCAGCACCACGGTGTTGACGAAGAAGCCGGCGACGTCCTCCAGGTCCCGGCGGTCCCGTCCGTTGGTGACGGTGCCGAACACCACGTCCCGCTGCCCGGAGTACCGGGAGAACAGCACGGCGGCCGCCCCGGCGAACAGGGTGAACACGGTCGTGCCGCGGCCGGCGGCCAGCTGCCGCAGCCGGGTGACCAGGTCCGCCGGGATCCGGTGGCGGTGGGCGGCGCCGGCGGTGGTGCGCACCGCGGGCCGGGGCCGGTCGGTGGGCAGGTCCAGCTGCTGCATCCCGGCGAGGTGCCGCCGCCAGTACGCGAGGTCGTCGGCGTCGGCGGCCGCGGGCCGCCGCTGTTCCCACGCGGCGAAGTCCGGGTACTGCACGGCGGGCGCGGGCAGGCCGTCCGGGGCGCCGGACGTCTCCGCGGCGTACAGGGCGGCCAGGTCGCGGGTCAGCAGGCCCACCGACCAGCCGTCGGTGACGATGTGGTGCTGGGCGAGCAGCAGCACGTGGTCGTCGTCGGCGCGGCGGACGAGCAGGGCCCGGGTCAGCGGTCCGGCCGCCAGGTCGTAGGGGCGGCTCAGTTCCTCGGCCAGCAGGCGCTCGGTGGCCCCGTCGCGCTGCCCGGCGGGCGTCTGCCCCAGGTCGGCGGTGCGCAGCGGGAGGACGGCGGCGTCGCCGACCCGCTGCATCCCCTGCCCGTCCACCGTGGTGAACGTGGTCCGCAGGGCGTCGTGGCGGGCGGCGAGCCGGTCCAGGGCGCGGCGCAGCGCGGCGGTGTCCAGCGGTCCGCGCAGCCGCAGCGCCACGCCGGTGTTGTACTCGGTGCCGCCGGCGGTGAGGTCGTCGAGGAACCACAGCCGGCGCTGTCCGCTGGACAGCGGCAGCGGCCGGCCGCGCGGGGCGGGCGGGATCGGGTCCGGCGGCGCGGCGGCGGCCGGGTCGCCGGCCAGCGGGGCCAGGTCGGCGACGGTGCGGGCGGTGAACACGTCGCGCACCGACAGCCGGACGCCCAGTTCGTCCCGGATCCGCGCCAGCGTCCGGGCGGCGAGGACGGAGTCGCCGCCCAGGTCGAAGAAGTCGTCCCGCACGCCGACGGCGTCGGTCCCGAGCACGTCCGCCCAGATGGCGGCGAGGATCCGTTCCTCGCGGGTGCGCGGCGGGACGTGCCCCTCGGCGGTCGCGGGGCCGGGCGCGGGCAGGGCGTTCCGGTCGACCTTGCGCTGCGGGGTGAGGGGCAGGGCGTCGAGGACGACGACGGCGGAGGGCACCAGGTGCGCCGGCAGGGCGGCGGCGACCGCCGCGCGCAGTTCGCCGGGGTGCGGGGCCCGTGCCGGGTCGGCGGGGGTGACGTAGCCGACGAGCCGCTGTCTGCCCGGTTCGTCCTCGCGCACCACCACCACGGCGTCGCGCACCGCGGGGTGGCGCTGCAGGGCCGCCTCGATCTCCCCGGGCTCGATGCGGAAGCCGCGCAGCTTGACCTGGCGGTCGAGCCGGCCGAGGAACTCCAGCTCCCCGCCCGCGGTCGGGCGCACCCGGTCGCCGGTGCGGTAGAGCCGGGCGCCGGGCGGCCCGAAGGGGCTGGCGACGAACCGGGCGGCGGTCAGGCCGGGGCGGCCGAGGTAGCCGCGGGCCACGCCGTCGCCGCCCACGTACAGTTCGCCGTCGGCGCCGGGCGGGACCGGCCGCATCGCGGCGTCCAGGACGTGGGCCTCGGTGCCGGGCAGGGGACCGCCGATCGTCGGGGCGCCGCCGCCCGCGGACAGCGGCCCGGTCCAGGTGGCCACGACGGTGGTCTCGGTGGGCCCGTACGAGTTGATCATGCGCCGTCCGGGCGCCCAGCGGTCGACGAGCCAGGCCGGGCACGCCTCGGCGCCCACGATCAGCGTGCGCAGGTGGCGGGCGGTGCCGGTCTCGGCGGGGTCGGGCAGGGTGGCGAGGGCGGCGGGCGGGATGAGGGCGTGGGTGATGCGGTGCTCGTCCAGGACGGCGGCGAGCTCGTCGCCCAGCCAGGGACCGTCCGGGGGGACGACCAGGGTGGCGCCGGACAGGACGGATATGCACAGTTCCAGGACGGAGGCGTCGAAGCTGGGCGAGGAGAACTGCAGCACCCGGTCGCCGGGGCCGACGGCGTACCGCTCGGCGGCGGCCGCGGCGAAGCCCCCGATGCCCCGGTGGGTGACCGTCACCCCCTTGGGCGTCCCGGTGGAGCCGGAGGTGTAGATGACGTACGCGGCGTGGTCGGCGTCCACCGCGGCGCCCGGCTCCGGGGCCGGGTGCGTGGCGCCGTCGGCCAGGAGGGCGCGGACCTCGGCCGGGTCGTCGAGGACCACGGCGGGCCGGGCGTCGGCGAGCATCAGGGCCCGGCGTTCGGCGGGGTAGTCCGGGTCCACGGGCAGGAAGGCGGCGCCCGCCCGGGCCACGGCCAGCTGGGCCGCGACGAGGTCGATCGAGCGCGGCAGGACCAGCGCCACCGTCCGGTCCGGCCCGGCCCCGCGCCGCACCAGTTCCCCGGCCAGGCGCTCGGCCCGTGCCGCCAGGTCCCGGTAGCTCCAGGTCCGCCGGCCGTCGGTGACCGCGGGGGCCTGCGGGGTGCGGGCCGCCCACGCGGCGAACAGCTCGCCGAGCGGCGGGTGCGGCGCGGGGCGGTCCGCGGCGCCTCCCGCCGCGGGGTCCGAACGGCCGGCCTGCCGCAGGGGGGACGCCGTCGCGGGCTGGTGGTGCAGGTCCGTCATGGTGAAGTCCTTCGGGGCGGGGACGATGCGGGCACGGACGGCCGGGGACACGCCGAGGGGTCCGGCCGCGGCGGCCGGAGGGTCCGCGGGGGGGGCGGGCCCGGCGCGGCGGCCGGGCCGCGGATCAGCGGGCGTCGGAGCGGCGGGCGGTGCGTCCGGAGATCTGCACGCGGTCGATGACGCCGGTGGCCCGGTCGCGGTGGAAGCGGCCGCCGGGCTGCGGCCGGCCGGTGGCCGGGTCGACCAGGTCGCAGGAGAGGTCCTGGTAGCAGATCAGGGGGATCGGGCGGTCGCCGTCCACGGACAACGCCGGGGTGCCGTCCGCGCCGAGGGTGATCCGGTACTCGGTCCGTCCGTTGCGGTAGGTGCCGGCGCAGCCGGGGAGGGCGACGGAGGGACCCCGGCGCACGGGGGTGCGGGCGGTCGGCACCCGCAGGCCGGTGATCCTGGTGAGGTCGTCGGCGAGGTCCTGCCACAGGGCGGTGGCGCCGCCGGAGTTGCCGGTGAAGGCGACCACCACGCCGCTGTCCGGCTCCGCCCGCAGGTGGCAGGAGGTGCCCTGGGCGTTGCCGTCGTGGCCGCACCACCACAGCCCGTCCTGCCGGAACAGCGCCAGGCCGAGTCCCCAGGCGTCGGCCAGGCCCGCCGGGGTGGCGCCCGGCTGCGGGCGGCGCAGGTCCGCGGCGGCGTCGGCGGGCAGCACGGCGGAGCGGCCGACCAGTGCCCTGCCCAGCGCCAGCAGGTCCGTGGCGCTCGCCAGCAGGCCGCCGGCCGGTTCCTCCACCGGGGCGAGGTTCTGGTGCGCCGGGAGCATCCGGCCGGACGCGGTGTTGCGGGCGTGGCCGGACGCGGCCGGGCGGGCGGGGAGGGTCTCGCCGAGGAAGCACGGCGTGGTGCCCAGGGGGTCCAGCAGCAGTGCGCGGACGGCTTCCTGCCAGGTCATGCCGGTCACCGCGGCCACCAGCCGGCCGGCGGCGACGTAGCCGGCGTTGGAGTAGGAGAAGTCGGTTCCGGGCGGGAAGAGCGCGTCGCCCGCGGTGCACACGGTCGCCAGGTAGCGGGAGGCGGTGATGCCGGCGGCGGTGTCCGAGTCCGGTCCGGTGGGCAGGCCGGCGGTGTGGCCGAGCAGGTGACGGATCGTCACCTCGGGGAACTCCCGTAATTCCGGGAGGAACTCGACGGCGGGGTCGTCCAGGTCGAGGTCGCCGTCGTCGGCCAGCAGCGCCACGGCGGCGGCCGTGTAGGTCTTGGTGAGGGAGCCGAGAGGGACGGCGGTGTCCTCGGTCATCGGGGCGCCGGTGGCGGCGTCGGCCGTGCCGGTGCGCACGCTCAGGACGTCGGTGCCGGTGTGCACGGCGAGCTGGGCGCCGGGTACCCGGTGGAGGCGGGCGAGGGCGTCCAGGCGGTGCTGGAGCGTCTGGTGGGTCAGGGGCGGTCGCCGGTCGACGACCTGAGCGGTGGTGGTGTACGGCATGAGGGGGATCTCCCGGTAGCTGGGCTCATGGCAGGTGGCGCGCCGGCCGGCGGGGACTGCGGTGCGGGGACGGGCCGGGGGCGCGTCGGTGCGGGTGCTCCGTGGGTGCGGGTGTCACGTCCTTTCGACCTCGACCGGCAGACGGCGTACGCCGACGATGACGGCCGGGTTCTGGAAGGCGACGTCCGTGTACGTGGGGACGGCGAGATCACGGAAACGTTCAAGCAACAGGCGCAGCGCGATCCGGGCCTCCAGCCGGGCGAGCGGCGCGCCGAAGCAGAAGTGGATGCCGTGGCCGAAGGTCAGGTGGGGGTTGGGACTGCGGCGCACGTCCAGCACGTCCGGGTCGGCGAACCGGGCCGGATCGCGGTTGGCGGCGCCGAGATGGGCCATCACCAGGGCGTCGGCGGGGAGTCGGTGACCGGCGAGTTCCACGGGGCGGGTGACGCGGCGCCCGAGTTCGGGGAACGGCGGCAGCCAGCGCAGCACTTCCTCCAGGGCGTCCGGCAGCCGGCCGGGATCGGCCCGCAGCGCGGTGAGCGTGCCGGGATGCCGGTCGAAGGTGACGACGGCGTTGCCGAGCAGCGCCGTGGTCGTGATGTGCCCGGCGACCAGCAGCAGGGCCACGAATCCGATCATCTCCTGGTCCGTCAGCCGGGCGCCGTCCACCTCCGCGGCGATCAGTCTGCTGGTGAGGTCCTCACCGGGGTGGGCGCGGCGGTGGCGGATGTGGTCCAGCATGTAGCCGTTCATCTCGCGCACGGTGGGGGCGATCGCCTCCAGGGCCCGTTCCAGGTCGGCCATGTCGGGCGCCTCGCCGAGCTGGTCGCCGCCGAACAGCACGCTCGCCCACTCCTGGAACAGCCGGTGGTCGCCGGCCGGTACGCCGAGCAGTTCGGCGATCACGATGATGGGAAGCGGATAGGCCAGCGCGTCGACCAGGTCGAACCGGTCGTGGTCCGCGACGGCGTCCAGCAGCCGTTCGCACACGGCCTCGATGCGCGGTTGCAGCCCGTGCACCACCCGGGGGGTGAACGCCTGGCTCACCAGGGTGCGGAGCTTGCGGTGCTCCGGCGGGTCCATGCCGACGAAGTTGCCCTGCCGGAAGGTCTCGAAGTCCTGTTGGGTGGGGGCGATCGGGGAGAGGTCCGAGGAGTACGTCGCCGGATCGGCCAGTACCGCGGTGACGCCCTGGTGATCGGTCACCTGCCACACGCCCTGGCTCTCGTCGTACCGCACGGGGCCGGTCTCGCGCAGGGACCGCCACCGGTCGGCCAGCGTGTCGAAGGGTAACTGCTCCCCTGTCGGTCGCTCTCTGATCACGATCTCTCCCTCGTGGTGGGGCGCGTGGGCACGGCGAGGCCTTGCTGCGGAGCTGTCGAGCGGTGGGCACCGAGGCGCGGGGCCCTGCGACGGCGGGCGCGGTGGAGTGCGCCGCGTCCGCCGTCCGTGCGGGCGCGCCCGCGTCGCGGCGGCCGGCCGGCCGGTCCGGCGTCGCGGGCGGGGGACCGGTCACGGCCGTCGGGGACCGCGCCGCGTCCTGGGGCCGCACGGCGGTCGTCCGCCCGTCACCGGAACCGTCCGGGCGGGGTCAGCACATCCGCACGGTCTCGCCATGACCGTTCGTCCGGCCGAGAACGGACGGCGGCACCCGCGTCGCGGCGGACCGGACCGACATCAGCACATCCCCCCTTGTGCGCTCCTCCGCGCAACCGCTGCGCGGAACCTTCCCCCAACAGGCACGAACAGACGGCGGACCTGGCGGAACCGACCGTCCGCTGACGGTGTACGAGGGTATACATACCTGACATGTCCTGTCCGGTACTCACCCAAAGCGGATGGCAACGCCCTCGTCCCGGTCAAACGCGCGCCTAGTCTTCATGGCGGAACACTTCGCTGCAACCCCTCCGAAATGTAACGGGAGTTGCCATAGTGCTCCGCCTGGGTGACCGCGGGGTTGCCGGGGTGATGCCTGGTGCCGCGCCGTGACGGTCCGGGCCGGATCGCCGCCAGTCCGGGTGCCCGGCCGACGCGTTCTCAAACCCGCTTTTTTTCCTCCCCGTTCCCGGCGCCGCCCCACGGGCCGGAGCCGCCGGCCGCGGAACCGGTCCAGTCCGTGACGAGACGGGCCACTTCCTCCTGGTGCTCCATCAGGAAGAAGTGGCCGCCGGGGAAGGTCCGCAGCCCGAAGTCCGACGAGGTGTGCTCCTTCCAGGCGGCGGCGTCCTCGGGCGTGGCCCGCCGGTCCTGCTCGCCGACGAGGCACAGGAGCGGCACGTCCACCACGGTGCGGCGCGCCGGGCGGTAGCGCGCGACCGCCCGGTAGTCGTTGCGCAGGACGGGCAGCAGGAGTTCCAGCAGGTCGGGGCTGCCCAGGATCTCGGCGTCGGTCCCGCCCAGCTCGGCCAGGCGGTCGAGGATCTCCTGGTCCGTGCCGCGGTACACGTCGTCCTCCCGGCGCGCCGACGGGGCGGGACTGCCGGAGACGACCAGCCGGCACGGCGCCGCCGGATCGCCGGCGGTGAGCCGGTCCGCGGTCTCGAAGGCCACGCACGCCCCCATGCTGTGCCCGAAGAGCACGAGCGGCACGGGGTCGGCGGCGTACCGCCGAAGGGCGGCCGCCAGGTGGTCGGCGAGCTCTTCGACGGTGTCGACGAAGGGCTCGACGAAACGCTCCTGACGCCCGGGGTACTGGGCGGCCGAGACGTCGACGGCCGCGGGGAAGTGCCGGGTGAACGGCGCGAAGTACGTGGCGACACCGCCGGCGTGCGGAAAGAAGACCACGTGCGCCGTGGGCCGGCGTGTTCTGCGCAGTTCGCGGATCCAAGGGTTCTCCCCCGTCATCGGCACTTCTCGCCCCTCTTCCCGAACGGACCGTCGCGGCGGCGGGACGCCGGCCACCGCCCGGCGGGCGGTGGCCGGGCGGTGGAAGCGGCTCCCGGCCGGCCACCGGCGACTGTAGGCGGCCCCGGTCCGGGCCGTCGAGGGCGACCCGGACCGGGGCCCGGCCGGCCCGGCCGCGGGGAACCCCGCGGACGGGCATCCGGGCGGGGTCCCGGCCAGGGGAACCGGGACGTCTTCCGTCGGGTGCACAGGGGGCGCACATCCGGCGCCTGCGCGCTGTCACACGCATCGACTGGCGTGACATGAGTCTCGGGAGCACCGGGGCGCACGGGCTCTCCTCGCCGGGTGCGGCGTCCCGCGGGCCGCGCCCGGGGGACCCCGGCCCCGTCCCCGGCTGCCGGGGCGGCGATCCGTACGGCGCCGCCGCCCGGGGCGGCACGTCCGTACGGCGTCCCGGCCCGGCCGGCCGCGGGCACGTCCCCGTGCGGCTCGCCGCGCGGGGAGCCGGCCGCGGGAGTCCGCTTTCCGGGGCCCGGCGCGCGACCGCAGCGAGGCGTCGGGGCGGATCGCGGTCCGTGCGAGCAAGGAATGCACACTCCCGAACCAATACGTTCAGCGATCGATCAATGACTGTCCGTCCAGATCACCGAGCGGAATCCTGGCTTCAGCGAATCTGCACATCGAATGCCCAACCCGGTCACCGGATTCGGCGGACCTCCACCGGCCCGCGGCACCCCCCACGCCTTTGGGGCCGGAGTGCCGGATTCACCGCCGGGGCCGCAAGACCCCCCGCGGGGCGGACGTCGTGCGGTGTGTGAAGAAGTCGCCGACGAGGCGTGCGCGCACCTGCACGCTTCACCGTCTCCGCCGGCCAAGTTCCCAGGTGAGAGGGGTGATTGATTGGAAGCGCGCGGCCACCGCGTGCTTTGATCCATCGCACCGCGGGGGCCGCGGAGCTCCCGGAAACGGGCGCCCGGCGTCCCGTGGCCGCGGCCGTCCATCTGTCCCCAGAGGGGGCCGCTCCCCCCTTAATTGAGATATCCATACGAAGGGAAGTTCCATCATGAACTCCACCCCCCAGGTTGAGACCGTCGAGATCTCCGACGCCGAGCTCGACAACGTCTCCGGCGGCCTGTCCGTGAACGCGGTCAACACCGTCGTCGGCGCGGTGGACGGCATCGCCCCGGTCTCCGGCCTGGTGGACACGGCCGTGGGCACCGTCGAGGGTGTCACCGGCCTGAACACCGCCCCGGTCACCAACCTGGTCGCCGGTCTCTGACAGCACCTCCTCTCGTGCTCTCGAGGTCCCGGAGCCGCACCCGGCGGTTCCGGGACCTCGGACGCCGTCGTGTCCCCGGCTCGCCCCGCCTCGCACGCGAGCCGGCCCCCCAGCAGTTCCACAGGTGAGGGAAGACCCGTGCAGTTCCGTCAACAGGCCCTCGCCAAGCTCCAGTCGCCGGAGGAGCTCGACCTCCCGGTGCGTCTGGCCCGTCCGCAGGGCTGGCTGGTGCTGTCCGTGACGGTGGTCGCGATGGCCGCCGCGTCCGTGTGGGCGGTGACCGGATCGGTGGCCTCCACGGTCACCGCGCCCGCCGTCCTCACCCACGGCCGGGGCAGTTACGTCCTGCAGAGCCCCGTCGCGGGCCAGGTCACCGCGGTCCTCGCGCGCCAGGGTGAGCGGCTGCCCGCCAACTCCCCGGTGCTGAAGGTCCGTACGAGCCAGGGCGAGAGGGTCGTCCGGTCGCTCGACGCGGGCCGGGTCTCCGCGCTCGCCGCCGCCGTCGGGCAGATCATCCGGACCGGCGCGGACGTCGCCGCCGTGGAGCGGACCGCCCGCGCCGAGGACCCCCTGTACGCGACCGTGTACGTCCCCGCCGAGAGTGCCGCCGCCATCCCCGCGCACGCCTCCGTCGACCTCACCGTGCAGTCGGTGCCGAGCGGGCGGTACGGCGTGCTGCGCGGCCATGTGAAGTCCGTCGGCCGCTCCGCGCAGTCCGCGCGGCAGATCGCCGCGTTCCTCGGGGACAGCCAGCTGGGCGAGCAGTTCACCCGGGAGGGCAGGCCGGTGGCCGTCACGGTCGGGCTCGACGAGTCCTCCGCCACGAAGAGCGGATACGCGTGGTCCTCGGCGGACGGACCGCCGTACGAGCTGACCTCCATGACCCTGGCCACGGGTTCGATCCGGCTGGCCGACCAGCGTCCCGTCGATTGGCTGCTGCCGTGAGCACCGCATCTCAGACCCGGGGCAGGCGCCGCGCCGCCCCGCCCGAGCGCGCCGTGCCCAAGGCCCGCGCGAAGACCGTCCGCACGCCCACCGTGCTCCAGATGGAGGCCGTGGAGTGCGGTGCCGCCTCGCTCGCGATGGTGCTCGGCCACTACGGCCGCCACGTCCCGCTGGAGGAGCTGCGCATCGCCTGCGGCGTCTCCCGCGACGGCTCGCGCGCCAGCAACCTGCTGAAGGCGGCCCGCGCCTACGGCCTGACGGCCAAGGGCATGCAGATGGACCTGGCCGCGCTCGCCGAGGTGAGGTCGCCGGCCATCCTGTTCTGGGAGTTCAACCACTACGTCGTCTACGACGGCATGGGCCGCCGCTTCGGCCGCCGCGGGGTGTACATCAACGACCCCGGCAAGGGCCGCCGCTTCGTTTCCCTGGAGGACTTCGACGGCAGCTTCACCGGTGTCGTGCTGGTGATGGAGCCCGGAGCGGACTTCACCAGGGGCGGCCGCAGGCCGGGGGTCCTCGGCGCGATGCCGGCCCGGCTGCGCGGCACCGCGGGCACCCTGCCCGCCGCCGTGCTGGCGAGCCTGCTGCTGGTGGCGGTCGGCGCGGCGGTGCCCGCGCTCAGCCGCACCTACATCGACGAGTTCCTGATCGGCGGCCGGACCTCGCTGCTGGGCGTGCTGTTCGCGTCGATGGCGGTGTGCGTGCTGCTCACGGTCGTGCTGACCTGGCTGCAGCAGGCCAACCTGCTGCACGGCCGGATCATCTCCTCCACCCTCTCCAGCGCCCGCTTCCTGCGCCATCTGCTGCGGCTGCCGGTGACGTTCTTCGCCCAGCGCAGCCCGGCCGACCTGGTGCAGCGCCTGCAGTCCAACGACGCCGTGGCCGAGACCCTGGCCCGCGACCTCGCGGCGGCGGGCGTGGACGCGGTGGTCGTCGTCCTGTACGCCGTGCTGCTCTACACCTACGACCCCCAGCTCACCTTCGTCGGCGTCGGCGTGGCCCTGCTGAACATCGTGGCCATGCGGGTCGTCGTACGGCTGCGCGCGACCCGCACGGCGAAGCTGCGCGCGGACACCGCCCGGCTGACCAACACCTCCTACACCGGTCTGCAGCTGATCGAGACGATGAAGGCGACCGGCGGTGAGGACGGCTACTTCCGCAAGTGGGCCGGGCAGCACGCCACCACCCTGGAGGAGCAGCAGCGGCTCGGCGTGCCGAGCGCCTGGCTGGGGGTGGTCGCGCCGACGCTGGCGACGCTCAACAGCGCGCTGATCCTGTGGATCGGCGGCCTGCGCGCGGTGGAGGGCCACATCTCCGTCGGCCTGCTGGTGGCCTTCCAGGCCCTGGTCGCCCGCTTCACCGCGCCGCTGACCCGCCTCAACGGCGTCGCGGGCCGCATCCAGGACTTCGCGGCCGACGTGGCCCGGCTGAAGGACGTGGAGAACTTCCGGGCCGACCCGCTCTACGGCCGTCCCGGCGCCGGCGAGTCGACGCGCCGCCTGCGCGGCCACGTCGAGCTGGAGAACATCACCTTCGGCTACAGCCCGCTGGACAAGCCGCTGCTGACCGGCTTCGACCTGACCGTCGGCCCCGGACAGCAGGTCGCGCTGGTCGGCGGCTCCGGCAGCGGCAAGTCCACGGTGTCCCGGCTGATCTCGGGCCTGTACACACCGTGGGAGGGCGTCATCCGGATCGACGGGCAGCGCATCGAGGACATCCCGCGCGGGGCGCTCGCCGCGTCCGTCTCCTTCGTCGACCAGGAGGTGTTCCTCTTCGAGGGCACGGTCCGCGACAACGTGGCGCTGTGGGACCCGTCGATCCCGGACGACGCCGTGGTGGAGGCGCTGCGCGACGCGGCGCTGTACGACGTCGTCATGCGCCGCCCCGGCGGCATCCACAGCAGGGTCGAGCAGGACGGCCGCAACTTCTCCGGCGGGCAGCGCCAGCGGCTGGAGATCGCGCGGGCGCTGGTGCGCCGGCCGAGCATCCTCGTCCTCGACGAGGTGACCAGCGCCCTCGACGCCGAGACCGAGCTGGTCGTGATGGACAACCTGCGCCGGCGGGGCTGCGCCTGCGTGGTGATCGCGCACCGGCTGAGCACCGTGCGCGACAGCGACGAGATCGTCGTCCTCCAGCACGGCACGGTCGTGGAGCGGGGGCGGCACGAGGAGCTGGTGGCGCGCGGCGGCGCGTACGCCGCGCTGGTCAGGGAGCGGTGAGATGACGACCGTCCAGGGCGACGACTACGTCCTCGGCGCGCTGGGTTCGCTGGGCACGCCGATCGACTGCTCCGGCTTCAGCCGCCTCGACCTGGCCGGGCCGCAGGTGCTGTGGCTGGTCGCGGCGGGCGCCGTGGACCTGTTCGCGGTGGACGCCGGGCAGCAGGGCCACTGGCACCACCTGGGCCGTCTGGAGGCCGGTTCGCTGCTGCTCGGCCCGGTGCCCGGCCCGCAGCACACGCTGGTGGCGCGCCCGCTGCGCGACTGCGTGGTGCACCGCATCGGCCTGCGCGAGCTGTACCAGCCCGCGAGCACCCAGACCTGGTCCCACGACGAGCACGGCGCCCCGCAGTACGTCCCGCCGGCGACGAGCCCGCTGGAGTACGCCCTCGCCCTCGGCGTCGGCCGCAGCCTGTCCGTCCTCTTCCAGGCGCCGATGGCCGGCGAGCGGGCCGCCGCCGCCACCGACGACGACGTGTTCTGGATGCAGGTGCCGCCGGGCAGCGTGCAGTACGGCTCGCTGTACGGGGCGGAGGCGGCGGCCGACCTGCTGATGGACCCGGCGCTGTGGCAGAGCATGGTCGACCAGCAGTACCGGCTGCTGACCACGCTGGACCGCTGGATCGAGCAGCTGGAGCGCACCCACGAGACCCGGACGGCCGAGGGGATCAGGGCGGGCGAGGCGGTGCGCGCCCAGGCCGACCGGACGCTGCTGGCGTCCATCGGCAAGCGGCCGGCGCGGCGCACCACGGCCGCCGACGCCGACGCGACCTACGCGGCGTGCAGGCTGGTCGCCGAGGCGGCCGGGATCACGCTGGCCGAGCCCGCGCGCAGCGGCACGGAGAGCGACCGCCTCGACCCGGTGGAGCGGGTCGCCCTGGCCTCCCGGGTGCGCACCCGGGCCGTACGCCTGGACGGCCGCTGGTGGCGGGACGACATCGGGCCGCTGGTGGGGCACCGGGCGCTGTCGGGGGCGCCGGTGGCGCTGCTGTGGCGGCGCGGCGGGTACGTCGCCGTCCATCCGTCGACCGGCCGGGAGACACCGGTCGGGAAGGCCAACGCCGAGGAGTTCGAGCCGCGCGCGGTGATGTTCTACCGCCCGCTGCCCGAGCGGCGGCTCGGCCCGCTCGGGCTGCTGCGGTTCAGCCTGCGCGGTACCCGCGGCGACCTCGTCAACCTGCTGCTCAGCGGGCTGGTGACGGTCCTGATCGGGGCGCTGGTGCCGCTGGCGACGGGCAAGGTGCTCGGCGAGTTGGTGCCCGAGGCGCAGACCGGCCTGATCGCTCAGGTGTGCCTGGCGGTGATCCTCAGCAGCGTGGTGTCGGCCGCGTTCATGCTGCTGCAGAACCTCACCCTGCTGCGGCTGGAGGGCCGGATCGAGGCCACGCTCCAGCCTGCCGTGTGGGACCGGCTGCTGAGGCTGCCGACGAAGTTCTTCACCGCGCGTTCCACCGGCGAACTGGCCGGCGCGGCCATGGGCGTCAGCGCGATCCGCCGGCTGCTGGCGGGGGTGGCCCCGACGGTGGCCCAGTCCGTGACCGTCGGATCGGTGAACCTGGCGGTGCTGTTGTGGTTCAGCGTGCCGATGGCGCTCGCGGCGATCGGCATGCTGGCCGTCGTCACGGCCGTGTTCCTGGGGCTGGGGCTGTGGCAGGTGCGCTGGCAGCGGCGGCTGGTGGCGCTCTCCAACAAGCTGAACAACCAGGCGTTCCAGACGCTGCGCGGCCTGCCGAAGCTGCGGGTGGCGGCGGCCGAGAACTACGCCTACGCGGCCTGGGCGGCCCAGTTCGCGCGCAGCCGTGAGCTCCAGCAGCGGGCCGGGCGCGTCAAGAACCTCACGACGGTGCTCGGCGCGGTCTACCTGCCGCTGTGCACGCTGCTGATGTTCATGCTGCTGGCCGGGCCGGCCCGCGGCTCGATGTCGGCGGCCCAGTTCCTCGCCTTCAACACCTCGGTGACGATGGTGCTGACCTCCGTCACCCAGCTGACCGGCGCGTTCGTCTCCGCGGTGGCCGCGCTGCCGCTGTTCGAGGAGATCAGGCCGGTGCTGGAGGCGACCCCCGAGGTGCGCGCGGCGAGCACCCGGCCGGGCCCGCTGTCCGGGGCGATCGAGGCGCGGCGGCTGTCGTTCCGGTACTCCGACGACGGGCCGCTGGTCCTCGACGACGTGTCGTTCGAGGTGCGGCCGGGCGAGTTCGTGGCGATCGTGGGCCCCAGCGGCTGCGGCAAGTCGACGCTGCTGCGCCTGCTCATCGGCTTCGACCGGCCGCTGTCGGGCAGCGTCCTGTACGACGGCCAGGACCTGGCCGCGCTCGACCAGTCGGCCGTGCGCCGCCAGTGCGGGGTGGTGCTCCAGCACGCGCAGCCGTTCACCGGCTCGATCCTGGACGTCATCTGCGGCACCGAGGCGTACACGCCGGAGGAGGCGATGGCGGCGGCCGAGCTGGCGGGGCTCGCGGAGGACATCAGGCGGATGCCGATGGGGCTGCACACCATCGTCTCGGGCAGCGGCGCGGTCTCCGGCGGCCAGCGGCAGCGCCTGATGATCGCCCAGGCGCTGATCCGCCGCCCGCGCATCCTCTTCTTCGACGAGGCGACCAGCGCCCTCGACAACGAGACCCAGCGCACGGTGATCGAGAGCACGCGCAAGCTCAACGCCACGCGGATCGTCATCGCGCACCGCCTGTCGACGGTGCTGGACGCCGACCGGGTGATCGTCATGGAGGACGGCAAGGTCGTCCAGGAGGGCCCGCCGGCCCAGCTCCTCGCCGACACCGGTGGCCGGCTGCACGAGCTGGTGCGACGGCAGATGGCGTGACGGGACGGGCTCCCGGCCGCCGCCGGAGGTCCGCGGCGGCCGGGAGCCGCGCCGCGTGCCTCCGGCGGTCGGCGGCCGCCCGCCGCGGGGACGCCGGCCGCCCGGCGCACGGGGCCGCCGTGCGCGGGAACCCGGGGACGCCGCGACCCCTTTGCGCTGATATGCGTGGCGATATCGGCCGTCACCGCGGGAATCCGTTGGTCCGGCCCGGAAACGGGTACCTGCGGCCCATGCGGATCAGCGTGGTGGATGTGGGATCGAACACGGTCCGGCTGGTGGTGGCGGACGCGGAGGGCGGGGTGCCGCTGCCGGTGCACACCGCCAAATGGCGCCTGAGGCTGTCGGAGCAGGTCAGACCGGGGGCACCGGTCCCCGACGAGGCCGTCGACAGACTCGTCGACGCGGTCGCCGAGGCGAGCCGGGCCGCGGCCCGGTGGGGCGCGGCCGGGCCGTTGGCCTTCGCGACCGCCGTGGTGCGCGCCGCGCCGAACCGGCAGGAGGTGCTGCGCGCCGTGCGGGACCGCGCGGGCGTGGAGCTGTGCACCCTGCCCGGCGAGGTCGAGGCCGAGCTGACCTTCCTCGCGGCCCGGCGCTGGATGGGCTGGCGGTCGGGGCCGCTCGCCCTGCTCGACATCGGCGGCGGCTCCCTGGAGGTCGCCTTCGGCCGGGGCCGGATGCCCGACTTCGCGGCCTCGCTGCCGCTGGGCGCGCAGCGGCTGACCCACGAGTTCTTCGCGGACCAGGACCCCCCGTCGCCGGAGCAGGTACGGGCGCTGCGCCGCAGCGTCCGCCACCAGCTGCGGGACGTCGCGGCGCGGATCCGCTGGGAGGGGCCGCGCACCGCGGTCGCCACCTCGCGCACCTTCCAGCAGCTCGGCCGGCTGTGCGGCGCCGCGCCCGGACGCCACGGCCCGTTCACGGAGCGGGAGATGCACCGCCGCGAGCTGCGGGCGGCGATCGAGCGTCTGGCCGCCCTGCCCACCGCGGAACGGGCCCGCCTGCCCGGTATCTCCGCGCCGCGGGCCCGGCAGAGCCTGGCCGGCGCGGTGGTGGGGCACACGGCGATGAAGCTGACCGGGATCAAGGCCGTGACCATCTGCCCCTGGGCGATCCGCGAGGGCATCCTGCTGCGCCACATCGAGGAGGGACCGGCCTGGTGGGCGGAGATCACCCGGCTCGACGAGGATCCCGCTCCCCCGGATCCGGTCCCGCTGCGCATCGCGGCCGCGACGACGTGACGGGCCCGGGAGCCGCCCGCACGGGGACGGCGGCCGGACGAACGGAGCAACCGCAGGAGAGAGAGGAGACACCCGTGTCGCAGGACGGCAACCGCACCGGGAAGCAGCCCGAGACCGCCATCGAGGAGGTGCTGCGCGAGGTCGAGGAGGCCGAGACCCGCACCCGGGACTCCGCGGAGCGGCGGGGCCGGGCCGGGGACGCGATCACTCCCAGCACGCGGGCCCAGGAGGAGTCCGAGGGCGAGTGAGCCGCGGCGCCCCCGCACTCGCCGGGCCGGGCCCCTTCCGCGGGGCCCGGCCCGGCGCCGTCCGGCCGGATGCCGCTCCCGCGCTCCCCGCGTGGACGGACGCGCCCCCGTGGACGGATGACGGGGCTCCCGCCGGGTACCCGGGGCGTATGGATCACCACCGCGAAGGACCAGGGCTGCCCCCGGCCCGGGGCCGGATCTCCGCAGCCGTCGAGGAGTACCTGCTGGGCACGGGCCCGCTGCCCCGCCCCGAGGACATCACCGACGCCCCCGCCTACGGCGACGACCTCCAGCTCGCCCTCTACCTGTGCTACGAACTGCACTACCGCGGCTTCGCGGGCGTGCCCGCGGAGCGCGAGTGGGACCCGGACCTGCTGCGCGTCCGCGCGGCGCTGGAGCAGCGCTTCCTGTCCGCGCTGCGCTCGGACATCCCGGTCCGCGACAGTGTCGAGGACGCCGTCGCGGAACTCCTCGTCGAGCCCGTCGAGGGCACGGGCGTCACCCATCACCTGCGGGACAAGGGCGAGTTGTGGCAGCTGCGCGAGTACGCGGCGCAGCGTTCCCTGTACCACCTCAAGGAGGCCGACCCGCACGCCTGGGTGCTGCCGCGCCTGACGGGCCGGGCCAAGGCGGCGATGGCGGCGGTGGAGTTCGACGAGTACGGCGGCGGCCGCGCCGACCGCCTGCACGCCCGCCTGTTTGCCGACCTGATGGAGGACCTGGGCCTGGACACGACGTACGGGCGGTATCTCGACGCGGCCTGCGCGGAGGCGCTGGTCACGGTGAACCTGATGTCCCTCTTCGGCCTGCACCGGTCCCTGCGGGGCGCTCTGGTGGGCCACTTCGCGGCGGTCGAGATCACCTCCTCGCCCGGCTCCCGCCGTCTGGCCGAGGCGATGCGCCGCACCGGCGCCGGCCCGGCCGCCGAGCACTTCTACGACGAGCACGTCGAGGCCGACGCGGTCCACGAGCAGATCGTCCGCCACGAGGTCATCGGCGGGCTGCTGGAGCAGGAGCCGCACCTCGCGCCGGACGTCGTCTTCGGCATCGACGCCACCGGCCTGGTCGAGGACCGGTTCGCCGCCCGTCTGCTCGCCGACTGGCAGGAGGCGCGGTCGTCCCTGCGCACCCCCCTGACCTCGGAAACCTCCCATACATCCTGAATCACCGGGTACGTGGGGTATGTGACTCAACCATTGGTGCTGCCGGGCGTCTACGCCCCTCAGGAGGACACCGAGCTGCTGGCCGGGGCCCTGTCCGACGAACCGCTGCCGCCGGGTGCGGCCGTCCTCGACGTGGGCACCGGGACCGGTGCGCTGGCGCTGGAGGCCGCGCGGCGGGGCGGCCGGGTGACCGCGGTGGACGTGTCGTGGCGCGCGGTGTGCGCCGCGCGGCTGAACGCCACGCGGGCCGGCCTGCCGCTCCGTGTCCGGCGCGGGAACCTCTTCGACCCCGTCCGGGGCGAGTCGTTCGACCTGATCCTGACCAACCCGCCGTACGTGCCGGCGCCGGACGGCACGCGCCCGCGCGGCCCGGCCCGGTCCTGGGACGCGGGCCACGACGGCCGGCTCGTCCTGGACCGGATCTGCCGGGAGGGGCCCGAGCTGCTGCGGCCCGGCGGAGTGCTGCTGGTCGTGCAGTCGGCGCTCAGCGATCCCGACCGGACGCTCGGGCTGCTGCGCACGGCCGGCCTGAAGGCGGCGGTGATCCGGCGCCGCCGGATCGACTTCGGCCCCGTGCTGCGCGGCCGGGAGCACTGGCTGCGGCACCGGGGGCTGCTGTCCGCCACCGACGACAAGGAAGAGCTGGTGGTCGTCCGTGCCGAACTCCCCGTCTGACCCGCCGCGCCGGATCTCCGTCCAGCGCCGGGGCCCGATGCTGGTCGAGGGCCCGGTGGAGGTGGAGCTGGAGGACGGGACGACGGTGTCCTCCGACCGCTTCCGGGTCGCGCTGTGCACCTGCCGGCGCAGCCGCCGCTATCCCTGGTGCGACACCAGCCACCGCGCCAGGACGTCCGCGGGCGGCCCGGGCCGCCCGTCCCCGGACAGCTGCGCGGAGGGCCCGGATTCCTCGTGACGGGGCGTGCCGGGCCGCGGCCGACGGTGGCCGGCGCCGCCGCGTGAGCGCGTACCCGGCCATGGTGGTTCCGGGACCGGCGGGCGGCCCCACTCCGCCCGCCGGTCCCGTGCGGGACCGCACCTTCCCGTGACCGGGCCCGCACTCCCCATCTGCGAGCCACAGCCGGTGTCACGGAAACCGTGCGCTCCCGGTCCTCCGGGGAACCCGGGGGTTCCCTCAGAACGCGAAGACGCCCGTTCCGTGGGCGTTCTTCACGCACTCGTTGGCGAAGGTGCGCTCGTAGGAGACGCGGCGGCCCTGCCAGACGCCCTCGACGGTGACGACCACGGGGGCGTACTCCTTGGTGCACAGCACGTCGCTGTCGGCGGACAGGGCGCCGGGGTCCCCGTCGACGCCGCGCAGTGCGGCACAGGCCCGCGCGGGGTCCGGGTGGGTGCCTGCGGGCCGGGGGGCGCAGGTCAGGGTGACCGCGCGTTCCGGTGTGACGGTCGCGGCGCTGTCACCGCGGCCCACGGCGAGCACCAGGGCCGAGGGGGCGTGGAGCGACGCGGTGGCGCTGTCCGGGGCGGCGAGGGCGGTCGGGGCCAGGGGGCCGGAGACGGCGGTGGCCGTGAGACCCAGGATGGTCGCCCAGCGCGCGGCGTTCCGCATTGTGTGCATCCTTCCGCTCGATTTCCAGGGGTGCCGGCCCGGCTCGGGTCGGACCCGGGACCGGCGAGCGCGAGTCTGCCGAGTCCGTCGCCGAAACTCACCTCGACCCCATGGGTTTCGGTAACGTCGCGTATTGAATCAGTGGCGCGAAGTCACGGAGCGCGGGTCCTCCGATCCCCTGAATCACAAGGCTTTCGATCACGGGATCCGGCCATCTGACCGATTTACTCGTGTCGGTTAATCGGCCTGAAACATTCCGATTGTGCTCTCGGCGGACCGTTCGCGGCCCCCTCGTGTTCATGCTCCGGTGAAGCAGCGGTCATTGCCCGATCACGGGTGAGCAGCGCGGGACACTGCGCGGATCGTTCGCCGGGCGGCGCCCGCCACCTGGACGTTCCCTCCACCCACGGCGCGGAAGATGGACGAACCGTCCTCTGGCGGGCCGTCCGCGCCCCGCCTTACCGTCGGCGGACCCCGAGAGGACGGACCTCCGGTGCCGCCGCACACCCCCGCGCCGGCGACCGCCCGCCCATGCCGCCGCGCCACCCCGCGCTCCACCGCCACGTCCCCGCTGGAGCCCCGTTGTCCCCGCAGTCCGGCCTTCCCGCCCCCGCCCCGGCCACGCCGCCCCCGTCCCTGACCGAGGTCGAGACCCACGGCGTCGACCGCATCCCCGACGCGGAGCGCACCGCCACCCCGCTCGATCTGTTCCGGCTCGCCTTCGGCGGCGCCAACACCTTCTCCACCTGCGTCCTCGGCGCCTTCCCGATCCTGTTCGGCCTCTCCTTCTGGCAGGGGCTCGCGGCCACCCTCCTCGGTGTCGTCACCGGTGCGCTGATCCTGTGCCCGATGGCGGTGTTCGGCCCGGTCACCGGCACCAACAACGCCGTGTCGTCGTCGGCCCATCTGGGGGTGCACGGACGTGTCGTCGGCTCGTTCCTGTCGCTGCTGACGGCCGTGGCGTTCTTCTCCCTCTCGGTGTGGAGCTCCGGCGACGCCCTGGTCGGCGGCGCGCACCGGCTCTTCGGCCTCCCGCGCGGCGACCTGGCGTACGCGGTCGCCTACGCGCTCTTCGCGGGTCTGGTGCTGGCCGTGTGCGTGTACGGCTTCCGGTTCATGCTGTTCGTCAACAAGGTCGCGGTGACCTCGGCGAGCGTGCTGTTCCTGCTCGGCGCCCTCGCCTTCGCCGGTGACTTCGACCCGTCGTACCCGGGTGTCTTCACCGGCTCGGCGGACGCGGCGACCGAGGCGCTGTTCTGGCCGTCGTTCATCGGCGCCGCCCTGATCGTGCTGTCGAACCCGGTGTCCTTCGGGGCGTTCCTCGGCGACTGGTCGCGCTACCTCCCGGCCGGCACCCCGCGCCGCAAGGTGGTCGGCGCCGCGTTCCTGTCGCAGCTCGCGACGTTGCTGCCGTTCGGGTTCGGCCTGGCGACCGCGAGCATCGTCGCGCGCCGGGCGCCGGACTACGTCGACCCGGCGGCGCCCGACTTCGTCGGCGGGCTGCTGGCGGTCTCGCCGGGCTGGTTCTTCCTGCCGGTGTGCCTGCTGGCACTGATCGGCGGCATGTCGACGGGCACGACCTCGCTGTACGGGACCGGGCTGGACTTCTCCTCCGTCTTCCCGAGGCTGTCCCGGGTGCGGGCGACGCTGCTGGTCGGCGCGGTGTCCATCGCGTTCATCTTCGCCGGCCGGTTCGGCCTGGACCTGGTGCGGTCCATCTCCGCCTTCGCCACCGTGATCGTCACCTGCACCACGCCGTGGATGGTCGTGATGATGCTCGGCTACTGGACCCGGCGCGGCTGGTACGACCCGGACGCGCTGCAGGTCTTCAACCGCCGTCAGCGCGGCGGGCGTTACTGGTTCGCGCACGGCTGGAACTGGCGCGGCCTGACCGCCTGGTGGGTCGCCGCGCTGACGGGTGTGCTGTTCACCGACCTCCCCGGGCAGTTCGTCGGGCCGCTGGGCGGCCTGGCGCACGGCGTGGACATCAGCCTGCCGCTGTCGCTGGTGGTGTCCGCGGTGCTGTATCTGGTCCTGCTGCGGCTGTTCCCCGAGCCGCGGGCCGCCTACGGGCCCGCGGGCGCGCGGTTCGCGCGGACCGTCGACGTGCCGGTGCCGCCGATCACCGGTCCGGGCGCCCCGGCCGGCGAGGCGTCGTCGCCGGA
>NZ_BAAATK010000021.1:0-120000 GCF_039533365.1 Streptomyces glaucus | reverse complement strand
CGCGGCGGCAGGAACGGAGGTCCGGCGTCCCCCGGCAGCCGGATCCGCGCACGCACCTGGAAAACCGTTTGATTTCGACCACGCCGCGACGCGAACCTGTCACAGTTTGCTGCCGTCGGCAGCTGCCGCTCGCCCTGCCCGTCCGATGCCGCGCCTCGCGGCTTCCGCCACCCCTGACACGAGCCACTGGGACGTCATGCAGATTCAAGATCTTCCGTACCCCGACCCGGGCGTGCCGGACGCGCGCTCGGGCCCCCGGTTCCTGTGGTGGCTCTTCCGCAACCAGCTGGGCGGTCAGCTCCGGTCGCTGGCCTGGGGCCTGCTGCACTTCGGGGCCGTCTCCGCGCTGCCGTTCTGCGTCGGGATCGCCGTCCAGGCCGTCGTCGACCGCTCCGGCGCACGGCTCGCCCTCGCGGGCGGGCTGCTCGCCCTGTGCGGCGTGGCCACCGCGCTCGGGGACACCTTCCTGCACCGCGCCGCCGTCACCAACTGGATCACGGCCGCGGCCCGGGTCCAGCAGCTGCTGGCCCGCAAGGCCGCCCGGCTGGGCTCGGCGCTGACCCGGCGCGTCGCGGCCGGTGAGGTCGTGTCCGTGTCCACCGGCGACGTCGAGAAGATCGGCTGGTTCGTGGAGGCCACCTCCCGGTTCACCGCGGCCGCGCTCACCGTCGTCCTGGTCTGCGCGGGCCTGCTCGTCTACCAGCCGGCGCTCGGCGTGGTCGTCGCCGTGGGCCTGCCCGTGCTGGCCGTCGCGGTGCTGCCGCTGCTGCCCCGGGCGACCCGGCGCGCCGACGTCCAGCGGGAGAAGGCGGGCCGCGCCACCGAACTGGCCTCGGACACCGTCGCCGGCCTGCGCGTGCTGCGCGGCATCGGCGGCGAGGAACTGTTCCTCGACCGCTACCGCCGCGCCTCCCAGGAGGTCCGTCACGCGGCCGTGCGCAGCGCCCGCATGTGGTCCCTGATCGCCGCGATCCAGGTGCTGCTGCCGGGACTGCTGCTGATCGCGGTCGTCTGGTACGGCGTCCAGCTGGCCCGCCAGGGCCGGATCACCGTCGGCGAACTGGTCACCGCCTACAGCTCGGTCATGATCCTCACCTATCCGCTGCGGCACTTCGAGGAGATCGCGATGGCCTACTCCTTCTCGCGGCCCTCGGCCAAGCGGGCCGCGCGCGTGCTGGCGCTGGAGCGGGCCACGGACACCGCGGGCTCCCGCGCGGCCGGCGTCCCGTCCGGCGACCTGTACGACCCGGCCACCGGTCTGCTCGCGCCCGCCGGCCGGCTCACCGCCGTGGTGTGCGGCGATCCCGACGCGGCCGGCCGGCTGGCCGAACGGCTCGGCGGGCACCCCGCGGAGGAGGGCGCCTCGGTGCTGCTCGGCGACGTGCCGCTGGACGAGCTGCCGCTCGACTCCGCCCGTACGGCCGTCCTGGTGCAGGACAAGGACCCGGTGCTGCTGTCCGGGTCCCTGCGCGAGCTGCTCGACGTGCCCGCCTCGGGCCAGGTGAGTGCCCGGCAGGCGCTGGCGGCCGCGCAGTGCGAGGACGTGCTGGCGGCGCTGGCGCAGGGGTCGCTCGGCGCCGAGGACCCGATGGACGCCCGGATCACCGAACGCGGCCGGTCCCTGTCGGGCGGCCAGCGCCAGCGGCTCGCGCTGGCCCGGTCGCTGGTCACGGACCCGGAGGTGCTGGTCCTGGACGAGCCGACCTCCGCCGTCGACTCGCACACCGAGGCGCGTGTCGCTCAGGGCGTGCGCAGCCTGCGGGCGGGGCGCACGACCGTGGTGTTCACCTCCTCGCCGCTGCTGCTGGACCGCGCCGACCGGGTCGTGTTCCTGCACGAGGGCGCGGTCGCGGCGGCCGGCACCCACCGCGAGCTCGTGCGCACCGAGCCCCGGTACCGGGCCGTGGTGACCCGTGAGACCGACGAGGAGACCGCCCGCCGAGCGGGCACCGGCGACGCCTCCCGCGCCGACGGGGACGCCCTGCACGACGCGCTCGAGGAACTGCGGGAACTGGAAGAGCTGGAAGAGATCGAGGAGACAGCATGATCGGCGTGGCGCCCCCGGCGTACGACCCGGCGGCCCCGACCACGGCGCACACCCTGCCCGTCGGCGCCCCCGCGACCGTACGCGCCTACGTGGCCGAGCTGCTGCGCCGGCACCGCCGGGCGTTCCTGGTCCTCGTCACCGTCAACACCGTCGCCGTGGCCGCCTCCATGGCGGGCCCCTACCTGCTGGGCGGGCTGGTGGAGCGGGTGTCGGACGGCGCCCGGGAGCTGCGCCTCGGGCTGACCGCCACGCTGTTCGTGGTGGCGCTGGTGGTCCAGGCCGCGTTCGTACGGCAGGTGCGGTTGCGCGGCGCGATGCTCGGCGAGCGGATGCTGGCCGACCTGCGCGAGGACTTCCTCGTCCGGTCGGTCGGGCTGCCGCCGGGCGTCCTGGAGCGGGCCGGGACGGGCGATCTGCTGTCCCGGATCACCACCGACATCGACCGGCTCGCCAACGCCATGCGCGAGGCCGTGCCCCAGCTGGTGATCGGCGTGGTGTGGGCGGCGCTGCTGCTGGGCGGGCTCGTGGTGACGGCTCCGCCGCTGGCGCCGGCCGTGCTGATCGCCGTGCCGCTGCTGGTGGCCGGCTGCCGCTGGTACTTCCGGCGGGCGCCCTCCGCGTACCGCTCGGAGGCCGCCGGGTACGCCGCCGTGGCCGCCGCGCTCGCCGAGACCGTGGACGCCGGGCGCACCGTCGAGGCCCACCGGCTCGGTCCGCGCCGCGTCGAGCTGTCGGAGCGCCGGATCAAGGAGTGGACGGCCTGGGAGCGTTACACGCTCTGGCTGCGTTCGGTGCTCTTCCCGGTCGTCAACGTCACGCATGTGACGGTGCTCGCCTCCGTCCTCATGGTCGGCGGGGTGTTCGTGCTGCGGGGCTGGATCGGGATCGGGCAGCTGACCACGGGCGCGCTGATCGCCCAGATGCTCGTCGATCCCGTGGGACTGATCCTGCGCTGGTACGACGAGCTGCAGGTGGCGCAGGTGTCGCTGGCCCGGCTGGTCGGGGTCCGGGACATCGAGCCGGACGCCGGTGACCCGGAACTGGTCCCCGACGGCCGCCACGTGCACGCCGACCGGGTGCGCTTCGGCTACCGGGAGGGCGTCGACGTCCTGCGCGAGGTGTCCCTGGGGGTCGCTCCCGGCACCAGGCTGGCGCTGGTCGGCCCCTCGGGCGCGGGCAAGTCCACCCTGGGCAGGCTGCTCGCCGGCATCTACGGGCCGCGGGCCGGCCGGGTCACCCTCGGGGGCGCCGAACTGTCCCGGATGACCGCGGAACGGGTCCGCTCCCACGTCGCCCTGGTCAACCAGGAGCACCACGTCTTCGTGGGCTCCCTGCGGGACAACCTCCGGCTCGCCCGCACCGGCGCCACCGACGCCGAGCTGTGGGCGGCGCTGGGCGCGGTCGACGCGGACGGCTGGGCCCGGGCGCTCGGCGACGGCCTGGACACCGAGGTCGGCTCGGGCGGTCTGGCGCTCACCCCGGCCCAGGCCCAGCAGATCGCGCTGGCCCGCCTGGTGCTGGCCGATCCGCACACCCTGGTCCTGGACGAGGCGACCTCCCTGCTCGATCCCCGGGCGGCACGCCATCTGGAACGCTCCCTGGCCCGCGTCCTGGACGGCCGCACCGTCGTCGCCATCGCCCACCGCCTGCACACCGCCCACGACGCGGACGTCATCGCCGTCGTCGAGAACGGCCGCATCAGCGAGCTCGGCAGCCATGACGAGCTGGTGGCGGCGGACGGCGCGTACGCGGCGCTGTGGCGGTCCTGGCACGGGTGACGGGACGGGCCGAAGCGCCGGGGCCGGGTGACCGGGGCCGGACCGAAGCGGACGGAGCCGGACCGAAGCGGCACGGGCCCGGACCGGACCGGAGCGGGCCGGGGACGGTGCGGCGCGCACCCGGAACCTCGCTCCCCCGGCCCGGGCCCGTGCCGTTGCGCGGTGCCGAACCCGGGTGGAAGGCTGGGGACAGGCACCGGTTCGGGGGCGCCCGGGAACCTCTCGGTCCGGCGACGGGCGACGCCAGTGCCCCGCGCGGCGGCGGCCGACCGCGATCCGCAGTCGAGAAGGCGCCCGTCCCACCCCTGGAGGTACCCGTGAACAGCGCCGAAGGATGGGGAGACGACGTCTACCAGCCCGACGGATCCGAGCAGGTGGATGACGCGGGGTTGCTCGACACGCAGGACACCCTGGCTTACGAGGGCGTCGACGACCCCCTCGACCCGGGCTGGTCCCCCCCGGAGCGGCCCTGGGCCGTGGAGCACATCGGCGTGACGGCCGCGGAGCGCCTGCGCGGCGAGACGCTGGAGCAGCGGCTCGCCGAGGAGGTGCCGGATCCCGTCGCACCCGGCGGCGACGGCCTCGGCGACTGCGAGGGCACCGACGGCGAACTCCTGGACAACGAGGTCGGCGCGGTTCGCTCCGGCCGGCTCGTGGCACCCGACGAGGGCACGCACGAGGACGACGAGCCCGCGCTGATCGCCACGGACGTCGGCATCGACGGCGCCGCCGCCTCCGCGGAGGAGGCCGCGGTGCACATCGTCGACGAGGACGCCCTGCCCGGCTGACCTCGCGGCCGGCTCCGCCGTCCCCGCGCCGCCCCGACCCGCGCCGAGCAAGGAGCAGCCATGCGACAGGACACGCATCCCGACTACCACCCCGTGGTCTTCCGCGACCGCGCCGCCGGTTACGCCTTCCTGACCCGGTCCACGGCGACCAGCGACCAGACCATCGCCTGGGACGACGGGGAGACCTACCCGGTCGTGGACGTGGAGATCTCCTCGGAGAGTCACCCCTTCTACACCGGCAAGGCCCGCACGGTGGACTCCGAGGGCCGCATCGCCCGGTTCGAACGGCGCTACGGCGGCGAGGGCCGGGGCAGCGGCGGCGGCACGGGCTGAGCCGCCGGGGAGGAGCCCGGCCAGGGGTTCGCGAGCGGGCCCGGGCGGGTGTTCGCGGGCCGGCCCGGCCGGCGGCGGGTGGACGGCCGCGGCCCCGCGGACGAGTCCGGACGAGGCCCCGTGCGCGGGCTCCGGCGGGGGCTCGCGGGCCGGCCCGGCCGGAGCCGCGGGGCCGGCCCCGCGGCTCAGATGACGTTGAGCGCCGCCGCGCAGCCCACTCCGCCGAGCACCATGAACGCCGGCATCAGCACCTTCAGCTCGACCCAGCTGCCCGCCCGGAACCGCATGGCCTTCGGCGGCCCGACCGGGTACCAGCGCTTCCGGCCGACCGGGATGGGCCACAGTATCGGGCAGCCCGAGACGGTCAGCGCGTCCCCGATGTCGTGCACCAGCGCGCCCAGCACGATCGGCAGGCCCAGCCACAGGTACTCCTGGCCGGGCTCCGTGAACAACCAGTCCGACCCGTTGCCGGGCTGGTCGAGGGTCCCCACCAGGATCCACGCGCTGGTCGCGGCCAGCAGCCAGACCAGCACATCGCTGCTGGAGCCCCGGGCCGCCCGCCACAGCAGGCCCTCGATGGCGAGCACCATGTGCACGAAGAGGATCGCCAGCACCGCCCAGCGGCCCCCGGTGATCGCCAGGGCGGAGCAGCCCGCGCCGATCAGGACCGCCCACAGCCAGGTGTGCGTGAGCGTGCGGTGCCCGCCGGAGCGGCGCGGGTCGCCCTGCTTCCTCGTGGCCTTGTAGACGGCGTAGGAGAGCTTGTCCACGATCTCGCACAGCCGGCGCGACAGCGGTCCGAAGGCCCGCGAGATGGTGGCCGCCTTGTGGTCCAGATCGGGTGCGAGCGCGGCTCCGGCGCAGATCAGGGCGCCGCACAGGAGGACCGGCCAGGGCATCGGGTGCCCGGCCGCTGCGGTCGCCGCTCCGACGCCGAGCCAGGCCGCGGCACCCGACAGTGAGTGTGCTGGTCCCATCATCGCCGTTGCCCGCCCCATTCCTCGTGTGCCGCTGCCCGGTCGACCGGGCGCGTCGACGCTCCGCCGGCGACACAGCGTAGCGTTCGCGATCTTCGAACGGGCAGCCGATTGCCGTATCGGGGAGGAGGCCAGGCAAGATGGGGGCGTGACCCTCATCGATCAGCTCCCGCCGACCGCCGACCCCGACGCCCTGTACGAAGCCTTCGAGTCGTGGGCCGAGGAGCGCGGCCTCACGCTCTACCCCCACCAGGAGGAGGCGCTGATCGAGGTGGTCTCCGGGGCGAACGTGATCGTGTCGACGCCCACCGGCTCCGGCAAGAGCATGATCGCCGCGGGAGCTCACTTCGCCGCGCTGGCCCGGGACGAGGTCACCTTCTACACGGCCCCGATCAAGGCGCTGGTGTCGGAGAAGTTCTTCGAACTGTGCAAGCTCTTCGGCACCGAGAACGTCGGCATGCTCACCGGCGACGCGTCCGTCAACGCCGACGCGCCCGTCATCTGCTGCACCGCCGAGGTGCTGGCGTCGATCGCGCTGCGCGACGGCAAGGACGCGGACGTCGGCCAGGTCGTCATGGACGAGTTCCACTTCTACGCGGAGCCGGACCGCGGCTGGGCCTGGCAGATCCCGCTGCTGGAGCTGCCGCAGGCGCAGTTCGTCCTGATGTCGGCCACGCTCGGCGACGTCGCCTTCTTCGAGAAGGACCTCACCCGCCGCACGGGCCGCCCCACGGCGGTGGTCCGCTCGGCGACCCGGCCGGTGCCGCTCTCCTACGAGTACCGCTACACCCCGCTCACCGAGACCCTCACCGACCTGCTGGAGGCGCGGCAGGCCCCCGTCTACATCGTGCACTTCACGCAGGCGCAGGCCGTGGAGCGGGCGCAGGCGCTGATGAGCATCAACATGTGCTCGCGGGAGGAGAAGGACCGGATCGCCGAGCTGATCGGCAATTTCCGCTTCACCACGAAGTTCGGCCGCAACCTCTCCCGTTACGTCCGGCACGGCATCGGCGTCCACCACGCCGGCATGCTGCCCAAGTACCGGCGTCTGGTGGAGAAACTCGCCCAGGCCGGTCTGCTGAAGGTCATCTGCGGTACGGACACCCTCGGCGTGGGCGTCAACGTGCCGATCCGCACGGTGCTGTTCACCGCCCTCACCAAGTACGACGGCAGCCGGGTGCGCACGCTGCGCGCCCGTGAGTTCCACCAGATCGCCGGCCGGGCCGGACGCGCGGGCTTCGACACGGAGGGCTTCGTCGTCGCGCAGGCCCCCGAGCACGTCATCGAGAACGAGAAGGCCCTCGCCAAGGCCGGCGACGATCCGAAGAAGCGGCGGAAGGTCGTCCGCAAGAAGGCGCCCGAGGGGTTCGTCGGGTGGACGGAGAAGACCTTCGAGAAGCTCATCGAGTCCGAACCGGAGCCGCTCACCTCCCGCTTCCGGGTCACGCACACCATGCTGCTGTCGGTGATCGCCCGGCCCGGCAACGCCTTCGAGGCGATGCGCCGGCTGCTGGAGGACAACCACGAGCCGCGCAAGCAGCAACTGCGGCACATCCGGCGGGCGATCGCCATCTACCGCTCGCTGCTGGACGGCGGTGTCGTCGAGAAGCTGGACGAGCCGGACGCCCAGGGCCGCATCGTCCGGCTCACCGTGGACCTGCAGCAGGACTTCGCGCTGAACCAGCCGCTGTCCACCTTCGCGCTGGCCGCGTTCGAGCTGCTGGACCCCGAGTCGCCGTCGTACGCGCTGGACATGGTGTCCGTCGTGGAGTCCACGCTGGACGACCCGCGGCAGATCCTCGCCGCCCAGCAGAACAAGGCGCGCGGCGAGGCCGTGGCCGCGATGAAGGCGGACGGCGTCGAGTACGAGGAGCGCATGGAGCGCCTCCAGGACATCACGTACCCGAAGCCCCTGGAGGAGCTGCTCTTCCACGCGTACACCACCTACCGCAAGAGCCATCCGTGGGTCGGCGACCATCCGCTGTCGCCGAAGTCGGTCGTCCGCGACATGTACGAGCGGGCGCTGTCCTTCACGGAGCTGGTGTCCTTCTACGAGCTGGCCCGCACCGAGGGCATCGTGCTGCGCTACCTCGCCGGCGCCTACAAGGCCCTGGAGCACACCATCCCCGACGACCTGAAGTCGGAGGACCTGCAGGACCTGATCGAATGGCTCGGCGAGACGGTGCGCCAGGTCGACTCCAGCCTGCTGGATGAGTGGGAGCAGCTCGCCAACCCGCAGGAGATGACCGCGGAGGAGGCGCAGGAGAAGGCCGACCAGGTCAAGCCGGTCACCGCCAACGCGCGCGCCTTCCGCGTCCTCGTCCGCAACGCCATGTTCCGCCGTGTGGAGCTCGCCGCCCTGGACCAGGTCGAGGAACTGGGCGAGATGGACGCCGACTCCGGCTGGGACGCCGAGGCGTGGGGCGAGGCGATGGACAAGTACTGGGACGAGTACGACGACCTCGGCACCGGCCCCGACGCCCGCGGCCCGAAGCTGCTGGTCATCGACGAGGAGCCGGAGAACGGCCGGTGGCGCGTCCGCCAGATCTTCGACGACCCGAACGGCGATCACGACTGGGGCATCAGCGCGGAGGTCGACCTCGCGGCCTCCGACGCGGAGGGCCGCGCGGTCGTCCGCGTCACCGATGTCGGCCAGCTGTGAGCACAGGAGAATCCCACCCATGACGAATCCGGCCGAGAGGCTCGTCGACCTGCTCGACCTGGAGCAGATCGAGGTCAACATCTTCCGTGGCCGCAGCCCGCAGGAGTCCCTGCAGCGGGTCTTCGGCGGGCAGGTGGCGGGCCAGGCCCTGGTCGCCGCCGGCCGCACCACGGAGGGCGACCGCCCCGTGCACTCGCTGCACGCGTACTTCCTGCGCCCGGGCCGGCCGGGCGTGCCGATCGTGTACCAGGTCGAGCGGGTCCGGGACGGACGGTCGTTCACGACCCGCCGGGTCACCGCCGTGCAGCAGGGCCGCACGATCTTCAATCTCACCGCCTCCTTCCACAAGCCCGAAGAGGGGAGCTTCGAGCACCAGTTGCCACCGGCCCGCGAGGTTCCGGACCCGGAGTCCCTGCCGTCGGTCGTGGACGAGATCCGGGAGCATCTGGGCGCGCTGCCCGAGCAGTTGGAACGGATGGCCCGCCGCCAGCCCTTCGACATCCGCTACGTGGACCGGCTGCGCTGGACGCCCGAGGAGATCAAGGACGCCGAGCCGCGCAGCGCCGTGTGGATGCGCGCGGTCGGGCCGCTGGGCGACGACCCGCTCGTGCACACCTGCGCGCTGACCTACGCCAGTGACATGACCCTGCTGGACGCCGTGCGCATTCCGGTGGAACCCCTGTGGGGCCCGCGGGGTTTCGACATGGCGTCGCTGGATCACGCCATGTGGTTCCACCGGCCGTTCCGCGCGGACGAGTGGTTCCTGTACGACCAGGAGTCGCCGATCGCGACGGGCGGCCGGGGCCTGGCGCGCGGGCGGATCTACGACGTGGAGGGACGCCTGCTGGTGTCCGTCGTCCAGGAGGGCCTGTTCCGGGCCCTGTAGGTCACGAGCCCGTGCGGCGCGGCCGGCCCGGTCGCCCGGCCGGCTCCCGCTCCGGATCCGCGCCGGACGGGGGCGGGGCGCGGCGCCGGCCTGTGTTTCCGCGCCTCGGCCGGCGCCTCCGTCAGGTCCGCCTGGAGCCGGGCGGTCCCGCCCGCGTCGTCCGCCGTCGCCAGCTTCTCGGCGAGGCGCGCGGCCGGTGGGCCCGGCACGGCGCGCACCGGTGGTGCCGGCCGCAGCCGGTTCGGGCAGGCACGCTCGTACGGGTCCCGGGCCGCCCGGTGACGTGCACCGGGACGGGTTCCGGCGCCGCACGGCCCGGTGCGACCGCGGTGCCACGTGTGCCGGCGGTCCGTCCGGCGGTGGTTGCGGCGTCGTGCGTGATGATGTCGCCGGACATGGTCGTCTCCCCCGTGGAGTCGCGCGGCCGACGCCGTGTGCGCCCGCCCGGAAAAGACCGTAGCCGTTTCGGCGCATCTCGTGGCGGGCCTGTGGACAACTCCACGGAGGTGACGAATCTCCAGGTCAGAGGTCTGTGGCCGGGGCCCGCTCGGGCTTCCGGGCGTCCACGTCGAGGTGTTCGCCGACCCGGTTGACGAGCAGCGTCATCTCGTAGGCTATCTGCCCGATGTCGGCCTCGGCGCCGCTGAGCACGCACAGACAGCTGCCGGCGCCGGCCGCGGTGACGAACAGGACCGCGTCGTCGAACTCGACCATGGTCTGGCGCACTCTGCCGGCGCCGAAGTGGCGGCCCGACCCCTTGGCCAGGCTGTGCAGTCCGGAGGCGATGGCGGCGAGGTGCTCGGCGTCCTCGCGTCGCAGCCCCGTGCTCGCGCCCGTCACCAGGCCGTCGTTGGACAGGACCAGTGCGTGCCGCACGTGTTCGACGCGCTCCGTCAGGTCGTCCAGCAGCCAGCCAAGTCCCTGGTTCTGCGCCATGATCTCCCCGTGTTCTCCCCGTGGATGTCTCCTCCTGGCCCGGAGGATCTCTCCGCGCCAGCCTTCCCCACCTCCGGGCGCGGAGCAAGGCGCAGGGGAGGCATGGCGCAGAAGATGACCGATGCCGAGTGGCGGGCGTCCGTCACCCGCGCCCCGCGCCGTCCGCGCCCTCTGTCCACCGGCCCGCCGCACCGAGCGGTCCCTCCGCGCGCGGTGGCCCGGTCTCCCCGGCCCCGCCCACCGGGAGGGGCCCGCCCACGCCGGGCCCGTCGCCGGCCGGCGGCCCGGGCGCCGGTGCGGTGGACCCGTCTCCCGCGACGCCGGATGGGGGATCATGCGGAGTCATGAACGACGACCACACGCACGTCCGGGAGTTCTTCACCGCTCGCGCCGCGGACTGGGACAGCCGCTTCCCCGACGACGGCCCGGCCTACGCGGCCGCCGTCGCCGGGCTCGGGCTGCGGGAGGGGGACCGCGTGCTCGACGCGGGCTGCGGCACCGGGCGTGCCCTGCCGCCGCTGCGTGCCGCCGTGGGCCCCTCGGGCGTGGTCGTCGGGGTCGATCTGACCCCGGCCATGCTCCGGGCCGCCGTACGGGCGGGGAGGGACCGGGACGGACGGTTGCTGCTGGCCGACGTGGCCGCGTTGCCGTTGCGGTCGCGGTCGCTCGACGCCGTGTTCGCGGCGGGCCTGATCGCGCACCTGCCCGATCCCGCCGAGAATCTGCGGGAGTTGGCGCGCGTGGTGCGCCCGGGAGGCGTGCTGGCGCTGTTCCACCCGATCGGCAGGGCGGCGCTCGCGGCCCGCCAGGGTCGCCGGGTCACGCCGGACGACCTGCGCGCGGAGCCCCGTCTGCGTCCGCTGCTGGCCGGTTCGGGGTGGCGTATGACGTCGTACGCCGACGAGGACAGCCGCTTCCTGGCGCTGGCCGTCCGCGAGGGCTGACGGGCGCCTGCGGCGGCTGCGGACCGCGGCCGCCGCAGGCGCGGGCGTGCGGGGTGAGCGGGCCGGCCCGCCGGGCTCTCGTCGCGCTCGCCCGGGAGCGCGACGAGAGCCCGGCGGGCCGTCGCCCACGCCCGCGGGGCTTCCCCGCGTCTGACGTGCCCGGCGCGTCGGACGCGGCGGACGGGGGCGGCGCGTCCCGCTCGGCCGGGGAACCGCGGCTCCGGACGAGATGAGGGGGTCGTGACAACGGCCGTTCGGTCGCACTAGGGTGCGCGCCGTTGGACGAACTCCTGGGGAGGCTGGGATGGCCGGGACGGACGAGGACGCCGTCGCCGCCGCGGGCGACACGCTCCACGTGCTCACGGCGGTACTGCTCACCCCGGCGCAGTTTCCGAGCGTGCTGGGCGACGACTACCCGCAGGCGTGTGCGGCGCTCGGTCTCCCGCCGCGTGCCGACGGGTACGGCCTGGTGCTCGGCCAGGACGACGACGGCGCCCGGTGGACGGTCGTCGTCGACGACGTCTCGCTGGTCGCCGTCGCCATCGCGTCCTGGGACTGCGGCATGGAGTACGAGCTGTCCCCGGACGACCGTACGGTCGTGGCCGCCCTCCCCGGCTGGCCGCTCGCGGTCGCCGTCGCGGCTCCCGGTGTTCCCGCGCCGCACGACCCCGCTCCCGGGCCCGCCGGCCCGCCCGTCCTGTCGCCGCCGGACACCACCGTCTGGGGGCCTGCCCAGCGGCGCCTGGGCGCCGACGAGATCGCGCTGCACTGGTCGCTGTGGCGGGACCAGGTCGACGACGCGGGCTTCTCGGCACCGCGGGGCGCCGGGGAGGCCGCCGGCGGCCGGGAGGAAGCCGGAGAGGACACGAAAGCGGCCGGGGACGGCGCCGGGGGCGGGGATGTCCGCAGCGGGATCCGGCGTGCGCTCGCGCAGGCCCGCGCCTACCTCGACACGCCGCCGCCCCCCGGCCGGGTCCGGTCGTCCTTCGCGCCGGGCGGCGCGCGGACGCTGCGCGCCGACGGCCCCGGCTGGTCGCTGGTGGCCAGGACCGACGACATCGCGTTCGTGCTGCTCGACGAGGAGCCCGGCGAGGTCCTGCCGGTGGGCCGGGGACCGGAGCTGCCGGGCCTGCTGGAGGCCCTCGGCAGGATGGCCGTCCGTCCCGGCTGAGCCCCCGGGCGCCGCGGGGCTCCCCGGCACGGACACGGGGTTCCGGGCGGCGCCGGACCCCTTTCCCGCGGCCGCGGTCGTGCGCCGCGGCTCGGCCAGGCGCACGACCGCGGCGCGACGGCCTGCGCCGGTGGCCGGGGACTCACGCCCACGGCCTGCCCTCGGCCACCGCGTCCGGGCCTGACTCCAGAGGGTGCCGGCCCGTGGGCGAGGCGGAGGCGAGTCCGCAGCGTGGGGCGGCCCCGGGCCCGCCGCCCCGCGCCCCTCAGCGGCCGAGCTCCTTGC
Organism: Streptomyces glaucus; assembly: GCF_039533365.1. NCBI lineage: Bacteria > Bacillati > Actinomycetota > Actinomycetes > Kitasatosporales > Streptomycetaceae > Streptomyces > Streptomyces glaucus. Next base: position 107,193 of record NZ_BAAATK010000021.1, on the reverse strand, counting down.
GGGTGACACGGCGCAGCCTGCGCCGCTGGGACGGGTCCAGCGCGAGGTACGCGGCGGCCGGGACTCCCAGAATCACCAGGAGGGCGGCCCACCAGGGCAGCCAGATCCACAGGACGAGCCCGGCCGCCACGCCTCCTGCGGCGATCTTGGCGTTGTTCGACATCGGTGTCGCCTCCTTCGCGGCGCTTGCCGCTCCGTTCTGAGAACGGGCCCGCGTCTGCGGCGGTTCCGGCCGGGACCCCGAGGGGACCCTGAGACTCGACCCTGATGTGCCCCGAGACGCCGCCGCCGGTTCCGCCTCGAAGAAGCACCGCCCTCTCGACATGGTGACCTACATCACAGTCTGGACCTGCCGGGCGGGCACGGAAGTCCGGTACTCTCGGCGACCCGAATCGACTAGTCAAATTTGAGGAGTCAGTCATCGCTGTGCAGACGCCTCCCGCGGCACCACCGTCCGAGATCTCCGAACTGGCCCGGTGCTGCGCCGTGTTCGTACCCGGCGACCCGGCCCGGACCGGCTCCGTGGCCTTCTGGCGGCCCGATGCCGGGATCCCGCCGGCGGTCGCGTCGGGATTCTCCGACGACCTGACGGTCGCCGTTCCCGCGGGCGCCGGGGTCGAGCTGGTGAGCGTGCCCGCCGTGCTGGTGCCGGTGCGGGCGGCCCTGCCGGTCCTCACCCGTGCGCGGGCCGGCGCGCACGGGCACCGGTCGGCCCTGTTCTGGGGGGCGGCGGCCGGGTACGCCCTGCACCTGGTGGCGCGCGGGCTGCTGCTGCCCGGCCTGTCGGCGGGCGGCCACGACGCCTGGCGCGCCGGCCCGCTGCGCGCGGCGGAGGCCGAGGGGATCCGTCACCTCGCCGCCGCGATGCCCCCGGAGGCGCACGCCGTGCCGGTGGACCCGGCCGGACCCCCGCGCCTGCCCGCCCCGGAGCGGCTGGTGCGCGCCTTCCTGGACGCGGTCGCCGACGCGCTGCCCCGCTCCCCCGCCGCCCCGCTCCTGACGGGCGGGCCGGCCTACGCGGCGCAGGAGCCGACGCACCTGTCCGAGCAGCGCGCCTGGGCCGCCGATGTCGCCGCGGGCCACGACGCGGGCGTACGGCTGTCGCTGCGGGTCGAGGTGTCCGGCCTGACGGCCGCGGCGCCGGAGGAGGCGACGCCTGCGTTCCGGGCCGTGCTGCAGGTGCACGGCGTGAGCGACACCGCGCTCGTCGCGGACGCCCGCGACGTGTGGACCGGCACCGGGGACGGGGCGTTCGGACCCGGCGCGCGAAGGGACGCCCTGCTCGCCCTGCGCCGCGCGGCGCGGGCCTGGCCGCCGCTGGCGTCCCTGCTGTCGGCCGCCGTGCCGGACCGCGTCGAACTCGCCGACGAGGAGGTCGCCGACCTCCTCGGGGAGGGCGCCCGGGCGCTCGCCGGCGCCGGGGTGGAGGTGCACTGGCCGAAGGAGGCGGCCCGCGGCCTGACCGCCCACGCGCGGATCGGTCCGCTCGACGACGGGCCGGGGACCGGCAGGCTGTCCGCGCGGGGGCCCTCGTTCCTGTCCGCGGACGCGCTGCTGGCGTTCAGCTGGCGGTTCGCGCTGGGCGGCCGGCAGCTCACGCGGGAGGAGCTGGACCGGCTCGCCGAGGCCGGCCGCCCCCTCGTACGGCTGCGCGACCGGTGGGTCCTGGTCGATCCCCGGGAGGTGCGCGACGCCCGCGCGCGCCAGGACCGCGAGGTCACGCCCGTCGACGCGCTCGCCGCCGCGCTGACGGGCGTTGCGGAGGTCGACGGCCGCCCGGTCGAGGTGCGGCCCACCGGGTGGCCGGCGGTCCTGCGGGAGCGGCTCGCGGATCCCGAGGCGCAGGAGCCCGTCGCCCAGCCCGCGGCCCTGGCGGCCACCCTGCGGGACTATCAGCGGCGCGGCCTGAACTGGCTGGCCCGCATGACGTCCCTGGGCCTCGGCTGCTGTCTCGCCGACGACATGGGGCTGGGCAAGACGATCACCCTGATCGCGCTGCACCTGCACCGGCAGACCGACGCGTCGGCCGCCGGGCCCACCCTCGTGGTCTGCCCGACCTCCCTGATGGGCAACTGGCAGCGGGAGATCGAGCGGTTCGCGCCCGGCACCCGCGTGCGCCGCTTCCACGGCACGCGGCGCGACCTGGACGGCCTGGCCGACGGGGAGTTCGTGCTCACCACGTACGGCACGATGCGCCTGGACGCGCACCGGCTGGCCGGCGTGGCGTGGGGCCTGGTCGTGGCGGACGAGGCCCAGCACGTGAAGAACCCGTACTCGGCGACGGCGCGGCAGCTGCGCTCCATCGGCGCACGCGCGCGCGTGGCGCTCACCGGCACCCCCGTGGAGAACGACCTGTCGGAGCTGTGGGCGATCCTCGACTGGACGACCCCCGGGCTGCTGGGCCGGCTCGGCACCTTCCGCAGGCGCTACGCGGACGCCGTCGAGGGCGGCCGGGACCCGGCCGCGGCGGAGCGGCTCGCCCGGCTCGTCCGCCCGTTCCTGCTGCGCCGCCGCAAGTCGGATCCGGGGATCGCGCCCGAGCTGCCGCCGAAGACGGAGACCGACCACCCCGTGTCCCTGACCGGGGAGCAGGCCGCCCTGTACGAGGCGGTGGTGCGGGAGGCGCTCGCCGGGATCTCCGGCGCCGACGGCATGGCGCGGCGCGGGCTGGTCGTGAAACTGCTGACCGGTCTGAAGCAGATCTGCAACCACCCGGCGCAGTACCTCAAGGAGGAGCGGCCGAGGATCGCCGGCCGGTCGGGGAAGCTGGAGCTCCTGGACGAACTGCTCGGCACCGCCGTGTCCGAGGGGGCGGGCGTCCTGGTCTTCACGCAGTACGTGCGGATGGCCCGCCTCCTCGAACGGCATCTGGCGGCCCGCGGGGTGCCCTGTCTGTTCCTGCACGGCGGGACGCCGGCCACCGAGCGGGAGACGCTGGTGCGGCGCTTCCAGGACGGCGAGGTTCCCGTCTTCCTGCTGTCGTTGAAGGCGGCGGGCACCGGGCTGAACCTCACCCGGGCCGAGCACGTCGTGCACTACGACCGGTGGTGGAACCCCGCCGTCGAGGCGCAGGCCACCGACCGCGCGTACCGCATCGGCCAGACGCGGCCCGTCCAGGTGCACCGGCTGATCGCCGAGGGCACTGTCGAGGACCGCATCGCCGGCCTGCTGAGCCGCAAGCGGGAACTGGCCGACGCGGTGCTCGGCTCCGGCGAGGCGGCGCTGGCGGAACTGACGGACGCGGAGCTGGCCGAACTGGTGGAGCTGCGAGGGGGCGCGCGATGACGCGGTACGACGAGGACGCCGGGCGCACGTTCGCGGTGCCGCCGCCCGCCCGCGGACAGGGCTTCGCGCGGACGTGGTGGGGGCAGGCGTGGCTGGCGGCGCTGGAGGACACGGCGCTGGACCCGGAGCAGGTGAGGGCGGGCCGCCGCCTCGCGCGCGCGGGAGCGGTCGGCGCGGTGTCGGTGCGGCCGGGACGCATCACGGCGGTCGTCCGGGACCGCGACCGCACGGCGCACCGGGCCGACGTCCTGCTGGAGGAGGTGTCCGCCGGGCAGTGGGACCGCTTCGTGGACCTGGCCGTCGAGCGGGCCGGGCATGTCGCGGCGCTGCTGGAGCGGGAGATGCCGCCGCACCTCGTGGAGGACGCGGCGGCCGCGGGCGTCGGCCTGCTGCCGGGCCCGGGCGATCTGGAGCCGGAATGCGACTGCGGCGCCTGGGACCACTGCGGGCACACGGCGGCGCTCTGCCACCAGATGGCGCGGCTGCTGGACCGGGACCCCTTCGTCCTGCTGCTGGTGCGGGGGCGCGGGGAACGCGCCCTGCTGGACGCCCTCCAGGCCCGCGGCGCCGCGCCCGCCGGGAACCGGCCCGCGCGGCCGGAGGGCGTGGACGCCGCCGAGGCGTACGCGGCGGGCGACGCGCTGCCCCCGCTGCCCGCCCTGCCCGGGCTCCCCCGGGAGCCGGGGGTTCCGCCGCCCCTGGACACCGGGACGCCGCCCGCGCCCGGGGTCGATCCGGCCGCGCTGGAGGTCCTGGCCGCCCGGACCGTCGCGGAGGCCCGCCGTCTGCTCGCCGAGGCGCTCCGGCCCGGACACGGCCGGCAGGCACCGGAGGAGGAGCCGACGGTGGCTCAGGACGCGGTGCGGCTGGCCGCCGCGGGCGGCCTCGACGGTGCCGTGCTGGACCGGCTCGCCGAGGGGTCGGGGCGCGGCCGGGAGGAACTGGAGTCGGCCGTGCGCGCGTGGCGTCACGGGGGTGCGGCCGCGCTGTCCGTGCTCGAGGAGGAGTGGGCCGTGACGGGTGAGGCCCTGGCCCGCGCGCGGGCCGCCCTGGAGTCGGCCTGGGACGAGGCCGAGCGGCCGTCGCTGCGGCGGCGCGGCAACCGGTGGACGGTCGTCGGCGCCCCGGGCCAGCTGCGGCTGGGACGTGACGGCCGTTGGTGGCCGTACCGCAGGGAACGCGGCCGCTGGGTGCCCGCGGGCGGCGCGGCCGGGGACCCGGCGACGGCTCTGGCCTGGACGGAGGCGGCTTCCGCGGACGGGACCGCCCCGTGAACTCCCCGAGGTCCGGACGGGCCGGCCCGCCGTGAGGCGCTCGGCCCGGACGTCCTCGCCGTCGCCGGTGAACCGGCCGAGGCCGGCGCCGGGGTCTTCACCGCCCCGCCCGGGAAGCGACGGGCCCCCGGGGGGACGGGGGCGGTCCGCCGGGCAGGACGGCCGGGAAGCCCGGGGAGGGAGCCGGGGAAGGACCGGCGCTCGCGCCGCTCCCGCCGGGCGGCCTCTCGTCCGGCGGGAGCGGCGCCGCCCCGGGCCGTCGGCATCACGGCGGTGAGGGCGCCGGCGGTCACGAGCACGGCGAGCACGAAGTGCGGCGGGTTCCTCCCCGGGGAGGGCCGCCCCCCGGGACCGTCGTGTCCCGGGGGGCGGCCCGCGGCGCGGCCCCCGCGCGGCGGTCGCCCGGGGCTCATGGCGGGGACCGCATGATTCCCGGGGCGTTCCGCGCGAGGCCGCCCGGGCGCGCGCCGCGCACGACGTGCCGTCGCCGGCCGCCGGCGCGCCCGCGCGTGCGGTCAGCCGCGTGCGCCCAGCAGGTGGTCCATCGCCAGCTGGTCCAGGCGCTCGAAGGCCATCCCGCGCGCGGCGGCCGCCTCGGGGTCGAAGTCCTCGAAGGCCGTGCGGTCCGCGAGCAGCGCCTGCAGTCCGTCCGCGGCGGTGGGCTGCGCCAGCTGGTCCAGGCGGGCGGCGCGCAGGGCCTCCTGGACCTCCGGGTCGGCGCGGAAGGCGGCCGAACGCTCCTTCAGGATGAGGTAGTTGCGCATGCAGCCCGCGGCCGAGGCCCACACGCCGTCGAGGTCCTCGGTCCGCGGCGGCTTGAAGTCGAAGTGGCGCGGCCCCTCGTAACCGGCGCTCTCCAGCAGGTCGACCAGCCAGAACGCGGCCCGCAGGTCGCCGGCGCCGAAGCGCAGGTCCTGGTCGTACTTGATGCCGGACTGGCCGTTGAGGTCGATGTGGAAGAGCTTGCCCGCCCACAGCGCCTGGGCGATGCCGTGCGGGAAGTTCAGCCCGGCCATCTGCTCGTGGCCGACCTCGGGGTTGACGCCGTACAGCTCCGGACGCTCCAGGCGCTCGATGAACGCCAGGGCGTGGCCGACGGTGGGCAGCAGGATGTCGCCGCGCGGCTCGTTCGGCTTGGGCTCGATCGCGAAGCGGATGTCGTAGCCCTGGGCGGTCACGTACTCGCCGAGGAGGTCGAACGCCTCCTTCATGCGGTCCAGCGCGGCCCGCACGTCCTTGGCGGCGCCCGACTCGGCGCCCTCGCGGCCGCCCCAGGCGACGTAGACCTCGGCGCCCAGCTCGACCGCCAGGTCGATGTTGCGGATCGTCTTGCGCAGCGCGTAGCGGCGCACGTCGCGGTCGTTGGCGGTGAACGCGCCGTCCTTGAAGACGGGGTGGGTGAAGAGGTTCGTGGTGGCCATCGGCACGGTCATGCCGGTCGCGTCCAGAGCCTGCCGGAAGCGCTTGACGTGCGACTCGCGCTCGGTGTCGGAGGCCCCGAAGGGGATCAGGTCGTCGTCGTGGAAGGTCACCCCGTAGGCCCCCAGCTCGGCCAGGCGCTGCACCGTCTCGACCGGGTCGAGGGCGCGCCGCGTGGCGTCGCCGAACGGGTCCTTCCCCTGCCAGCCGACGGTCCACAGGCCGAAGGTGAACCTGTCCTCGGGGGTGGGCTGGTAGTTCATGCCGCGGCTCCTTGCTTGCTTGCGACTATTTCGTCAGGGCGCTTTACAAATTAGTATGCGGACGCATCCTTGGGAAGGGAGCATTCCTGGGACGTGTCCTTCGGACACGTCCCCCGGCCGGGACGCGGTGTCCCGGAGGAGCGATGTCCGGGCCGCCCCGGCCCGGGTACCGCGCAGAACCCCAGGTCAGATTCCGCTGAGCCGCGGAAGAGGGAGAAGCCCGATGTCAGCAGCCGAGGGTCCGCTCGTCGTCGGCGTGGACACGTCCACCCAGTCCACCAAGGCGCTGGTCGTCGACGCGGCCACCGGCCGGGTCGTCGCCAGTGGGCAGGCGCCGCACACGGTGTCCTCCGGGGCGGGCCGGGAGAGCGACCCGCGCCAGTGGTGGGACGCCCTGTGCGAGGCCCTGCGCCAGTGCGGTGCCGCGGCGCACGAGGCCGCCGCGGTGGCGGTCGGCGGACAGCAGCACGGTCTCGTCACCCTGGACGACCGGGGCGAGCCGGTCCGTCCCGCCCTGTTGTGGAACGACGTGCGCTCGGCGCCGCAGGCCCGCCGGCTGACCGGGGAGCTGGGCGGCGCGAAGTTCTGGGCCGAGCGCACCGGACTGGTGCCGGCGGCCTCCTTCACGGTCACGAAGTGGGCCTGGCTCGCCGAGCACGAGCCGGAGGCGGTCCGCGCCACCAGGGCCGTGCGCCTGCCCCACGACTACCTCACCGAGCGCCTGACGGGCCAGGGCACGACCGACCGCGGCGACGCCTCGGGCACGGGCTGGTGGGCGTCCGGGACGGAGGCGTACGACGAGGAGATCCTCGCGCACGTGGGTCTGGACCCCGCGCTACTGCCCCGTGTGGTCCGGCCCGGCGAGGTGGCCGGGACCGTGCGCGACAGCCACGACCTGCCGTTCTCCAAGGGCACCCTGGTGGCCCCCGGCACCGGCGACAACGCCGCCGCCGCGCTGGGCCTCGGGGTGCGCCCCGGCACCCCGGTGATGAGCCTGGGCACCTCGGGCACGGTGTACGCCGTGTCGCGGCGGCGGCCCGCCGACCCGACCGGCACCGTGGCGGGCTTCGCCGACGCGCGCGGCGACTGGCTGCCGCTGGCGTGCACCCTGAACTGCACGCTCGCCGTCGACCGCGTCGCCGCCCTGCTCGGCCTGGACCGGGAGGCCGTCGAACCCGGCACGGGCGTCACCCTGCTGCCGTACCTGGACGGCGAACGCACCCCGGACCTCCCGAACGCCTCCGGGCTGCTGCACGGGCTGCGGCACGACACGACCGCCGGCCAGCTGCTCCAGGCCGCCTACGACGGCGCCGTGCACGCGCTGCTCGGCGCCCTCGACCTGGTCCTCGACGAGGACGCGGACCCCTCCGCGCCCCTGCTGTTGATCGGCGGAGGCGCCCGCGGCACGGCGTGGCAGCAGACCGTACGGCGGCTGTCGGGCCGCCCGGTGCAGATCCCCGAGGCCAGGGAGCTGGTCGCGCTCGGCGCCGCCGCCCAGGCGGCCGGGCTGCTGACCGGGGAGGACCCGGCCGCGGTCGCCCGGCGCTGGAACACGGCCGCCGGGCCGGTGCTCGACGCCGTGGAGCGGGACGAGGAGACACTGGCCAGGATCGCCGGGGTACTCTCCGACGCGGCCCCGCTGCTGGAGGGCGGCACCGAAGCGCGCTGAGGGACACCGCCCGAGGACCGACCGAGGACTGACGCCAGGCATGACCGCACCGCTGCACCAGACCCACCCGGCCGGTCCGGGGCGTGCGACGCCCGACACCCAGCAGGGCATGCGCCGCCGCAACCTGGCCCGGGTGATGCACACGGTCAGCGCCGGGGGCCCGCTGTCGCGCGCCGCCGTCGCCTCGCGCATCGGGCTGACCCGTGCGGCGGTGTCGTCGCTCGTGGACGAGCTCATCCGCTCGGGGCTGCTGGAGGAGCTGGGCCCCGAGCGTCCCGGCCGGGTCGGCCGGCCCGGGTCGGCGCTCGCCGTCAGCGGGCGCGGCCCCGCCGGCGTCGGCGCGGAGGTCGGCGTGGACCACCTCGCGGTCTGCGCGGTCGACCTGCGCGGGCAGGTGCGGGCGCGGGCCGTGCGGTACGGCGCGAACCGCGGGCGCCCGCCCGAGCCGGTCGCCGGGGAACTCGCCGGGCTGGTGCGCCGGGTGGTCGCCGAGGCGGAGGGCCAGGGCCTGTGGCCGGCCGGGCTCGCCGTGGCCGTCCCGGGCCTGGTGGCGCGCGACGCCCGGACCGTCGTGCGCGCCCCGAACCTCGACTGGCAGGACACGGACCTGGGCGCCCTGCTGCCCGGGGACCTCCCGCTGACCGTGGACAACGAGGCCAACTTCGGCGCGCTCGCCGAACTCTGGCTCGGCGACGGCACGCCGCGCGACTTCCTGCACGTCTCCGCCGAGATCGGCATCGGCGCGGCCGTGGTCGTGGACGGGCGGCTGCTGCGCGGGACGCGCGGCTTCGCGGGCGAGCTGGGACACGTGCCGGTGCGTCCGGACGGACCGGAGTGCGCGTGCGGCGGGCGCGGGTGCCTGGAGCAGTACGCCGGCGAGGACGCGGTGCTGCGCGCCGCCGGTGTGGCGCCCGGCGAGGACCGCGTCGGGCTGCTCGCGGGACGCGCCGCGCAGGGCGACGAGGCCGTACGGCGTGCCCTGCGCGACGCGGGGACGGCCCTGGGGATCGCGCTGACCGGGGCGGTGAACCTGCTGGACCCGGACGGCGTGGTGCTGGGCGGGGCGCTGGCCGGGCTCGCGCCCTGGCTGCTGCCGTCGCTGCGGGCCGAACTGGCCCGGCGTACGGCGGGTCCGGCCTGCCCGGTGTCCGTGTCGGAGCTGGGCTCCGAGGGGCCGCTGCTGGGCGCCGCGCACTCGGTGGTGCGGGGCGTGCTGGACGATCCGGCGTCGGTGGCCGGACGGTCCTGAACGGGGCCGCCCCGCACGGCCCTCACCCGATCGGGCGGGCGAGTTGTCCACAGTTCCGCGGCCGTCCACGGAAGCGCGCCCTGATCTTCTGCCCGGCCCGCACGCCCCGTACCGTGATGCACGCATGACGCGGTCGTGGACGGGCGCCCTCGCGTTCGTCCCGCCCCCCGGCCACGGCCCGCCCCCACCTCGGCGGACCCTCCTCCACCGGTCACCGGCAGAACGGAGCTGTGCAGCGATGAGCGACCCGCGGATCCTGACCGTGCGTCCCGAACCGGGCGAGTACGCCTGGACGTTCGGCGGCGTGCCGCCCGTGGCGCGCATCGCGCCCGGCACGGTCCTCGACCTGTACACCGAGGACTGCTTCGCGGGGCGGGTGCGGTCCGAGAAGGACCTGGTGTCCGAGGTGTGCGAGTTCCCGTTCCTCAATCCGCAGACGGGCCCCTTCCACGTGGAGGGCGCGGAGCCGGGGGACACGGTCGCCGTGCACTTCGTGTCGGTGGAGCCGGCCCGGGACTGGGCCGCGTCGACCACGGTGCCCCTGTTCGGCGCGCTGACCTCCACGCACACCACGGCCACGCTGCAGCCGCCGCTGCCGGAGAAGGTCTGGATCTGGCAGCTCGACCGGACCCGCCGCACGGCCCTGTTCCGGGCGCACGACAGCGACATCGAGGCGGAGCTGCCCCTGGACCCGATGCACGGCACCGTGGGTGTGGCCCCCGCCAACCTGGAGGTGCGCTCGGCCCTGGTGCCCGACGCGCACGGCGGGAACATGGACACGCCCGAGATGCGGGCCGGCGTCACCTGCTACCTCGGGGTGAACGTCGAGGGCGCGCTGCTCAGCCTCGGCGACGGGCACGCCCGGCAGGGCGAGGGCGAGACCTGCGGGGTGGCCGTCGAGTGCGCGATGAACACGGTGGTGATCGTCGAGCTGCTGAAGGGGCTGGCCACGCCCTGGCCGCGCATCGAGTCGGACACGCACATCATCTCGACGGGTTCGGCGCGCCCGCTGGAGGACGCGTTCCGGATATCCCAGCTCGACCTGGTGCAGTGGCTGGTGCGTGACTACGGGTTCAGCGAGCTGGACGCGTACCAGTTCGTCACCCAGGCCGTCGAGTCGCCGCTGGCCAACGTGTGCGACACCAACTACACGTGCGTGGCCAAGCTCCGCAAGCAGTGGCTGCCCGCCCGCGAGACCCACCGCGGCACGCACGCGCGGCTGCGCGAGACGGCGGCCGCGCTCCGAAGCTGATCCCGCGCCCCGGCCGCACCGCTGATCCCGCGCCCCGGCCGCACCGCTGATCCCGCGCCCGTGCCGGACCCCCGCCGCCGGAAGGCGGTTCCCCGCCCGTCTTCCGGCACCCGCGGCAGGCGGTGTCCGCGCCCCACGCCGTCCGCTCCGCCGACGGGCACGTCGCGCGGTGCGGCCGCGGGGCCGGCGCCGCCCTGGCGCGGCGGTCACGCCGTCCGGGGGACCCCGGCCGGAGAGGTTGTCCAGGCGCGCACCCGGAGTGACGATGTCCCCAGCCGCATCGCCCTCCGGGAGGCCGAGTTGACCGATCCATGGGTGGCTCTGGAGCCGGGAACCGACCCCGCCGAGCGCGCGCGGATGCTGCGGCGCGCGCACGAGACGTTCACCGAGGCGGGCACCGTGCAGCGGCCGGTGCGTGCCGTGGTGGCCGAATCGTGGCGGCGTTCGGCGCGGGCGGGCGTCGGGCCGGACGGCACCGCGAGCGTGGAACTGACCGACGGCGAGCTGCGCGCCTACCGCGCGGAGCATCCGCTGGCCCGGGTGATGCCGCTGGTCCGTGAGCTGATGGGCACCTTCGCCGACGACGGCAGGCACCTGCTCGCGGTGTGCGACGCGCACGGCAGGCTGCTGTGGGTCGAGGGGCATCCGGCCACCCGGCGGCGGGCGGGGCGGATGAACTTCGTGCCGGGCGCGCGGTGGGCGGAGACGGCGGTCGGGACGAACGCCCCGGGCACCGCGGTCGCCGTCGACCGGCCCGTGCAGGTCTTCACGGCCGAGCACTTCGTCCGGCGGGTACAGCCGTGGACGTGCGCGGCGGCCCCGGTGCACGACCCGCGTACCGGGCGGGTGCTGGGCGCCGTCGACATCACCGGCGGGGACGGACTGGCGCATCCGCACAGCCTGGGCTTCGTACAGGCGGTCGCGCGGGCCGCCGAGTCCCAGCTGGCGCTGCTGGCGCCGAGGCGGCCCACCGCCGGCACGGCCGAGCTGACCGCGCTGGGCCGTGACGAGGCGCTGCTGGTCACCGGCGGCCGCGGGATCCGGCTGAGCCGCCGGCACAGCGAGATCCTGGTGCTGCTGGCCCGCCGCCCGGAGGGGCTGACCGGCGACGAGCTGCTGTGCGCGCTGTACGAGGACGAGTCGGTGACGCCGGTGACGCTGCGCGCCGAACTGGCCCGGCTGCGCCGGGTGCTCGGGCCGGGCCTGCTGGCCTCGCGCCCCTACCGGCTCACGGTGCCGGTCGAGTCCGACGCCGCCGTCGTGGAGCGGCGCCTGCGGGCCGGCGCGGTGACGGCGGCCGCGACGGCGTACGCGGGCCCGCTGCTGCCCGGCTCCCGGGCCCCGGCCGTGGCGCGGCTCAGGGCCCGCCTCGCCGACGGGCTGCGCACCGCGCTGATCGCCCGCCGCGATCCCGACCTGCTGGCCGACTGGGCGTACGCGCCGTGGGGCGAGGACGACCTGGACGTCTGGCGGGCGCTCGCCGCCGTACGGCCGACGGCCGCGGTGCGGTCACGTCTGGCCGCGCTGGAATCCGAGCTGGCGGCGCCTCACGTCCCGTACGCCGCCGGCGGGGCCGCGGGCCCGCGCCGCGCAACGTGGTCGCAACGTCCCCGCCCCTAGTGTCGCGCCGGGAGCTGCCCGACGGCGGGCAGCGCTTCACCGGGAGGCAGACCAGGATGACCCGTTACGCGGCGCCCGGCACCGAGGGCGCGATCGTCTCCTACCAGTCGCGCTACGACCACTTCATCGGCGGCGAGTACGTGCCGCCGGTGCGCGGGCGGTACTTCGAGAACCCGTCCCCCGTGAACGGGCAGCCGTTCACGGAGGTGGCGCGCGGCACGGCGGAGGACGTGGAGCGGGCGCTCGACGCGGCGCACGCCGCCGCCCCGGCCTGGGGCCGTACGCCGGTCACCGAGCGTTCCGGCGTCCTGCTCCGGATCGCCGACCGCATGGAGGAGCACCTGGAGCAGCTGGCGGTCGCGGAGAGCTGGGAGAACGGCAAGCCGGTGCGGGAGACGCTGGCGGCCGACATCCCGCTCGCCATCGACCACTTCCGCTACTTCGCGGGCGCCGTCCGCGCCCAGGAGGGCTCGCTGGGCGAGCTCGACGACGACACGGTGGCGTACCACTTCCACGAGCCGCTCGGGGTGGTCGCGCAGATCATCCCGTGGAACTTCCCCCTGCTGATGGCCGCGTGGAAGCTCGCTCCGGCGCTGGCGGCCGGCAACGCGGTGGTCCTCAAACCGGCCGAGCAGACCCCGGCCTCCGTCCACTACTGGCTGAGCCTGGTCGCGGACCTGCTGCCGCCGGGCGTGCTGAACGTCGTCAACGGTTTCGGCGTGGAGGCGGGAAAGCCGCTGGCGTCCAGCCCGCGGGTGGCGAAGGTGGCGTTCACCGGGGAGACCACCACCGGGCGGCTGATCATGCAGTACGCCTCGGAGAACATCAGGCCCGTCACGCTGGAGCTCGGCGGCAAGTCGCCGAACATCTTCTTCGACGACGTGTGGGCGGCGGACGACGAGTTCCGCGACAAGGCGCTCGAGGGCTTCACGATGTTCGCGCTCAACCAGGGCGAGGTGTGCACCTGCCCGTCCCGGGCGCTGGTCCAGAGCGGCCACTACGCCGAGTTCCTGCAGGCCGCGGTCGCCCGCACCGAGCAGATCAAGCCGGGCCACCCCCTGGACACCGACACGATGATCGGCGCGCAGGCCTCCAACGACCAGCTGGAGAAGATCCTCTCCTACCTGGACGTCGGCCGGCAGGAGGGCGCGAGGATCCTCACGGGCGGTGAACGCGTCGAGTACGACGGCGAGCTGAAGGGCGGTTACTACGTCCAGCCGACGATCTTCGAGGGCCACAACCGGATGCGGATCTTCCAGGAGGAGATCTTCGGGCCGGTGGTGTCCGTGACGTCCTTCGCCGACTTCGACGAGGCCATCGAGATCGCCAACGACACGCTGTACGGGCTCGGCGCCGGCGTGTGGACGCGGGACATCAACACCGCCTACCGCGCGGGCCGCGCAATCCAGGCGGGCCGCGTCTGGACGAACTGCTACCACGCCTACCCGGCGCACGCGGCGTTCGGCGGGTACAAGCAGTCCGGGATCGGCCGGGAGACGCACAAGATGATGCTGGAGCACTACCAGCAGACCAAGAACATTCTTTGTTCCTACAGTCCCAAGAAGCTCGGGTTCTTCTAGGACCTCACGTCGGGCTGCCCGGAAGCGCTCCCGGCCCCGCGCGCCCCCCGGATCCCGCGGGCCGTGGCCCCGCCGACCGCCCGGCCGGGCACCACGCGTCGTCTGCGAGGATGGGAGCCGTTCTCGGAGCGCCGCGGTATGCGGTGCCCGTCGCCTGACAGGAGCACGCACGGTGTCGCCACAGCACGGGGCCTCCTCCCCCGGGAGACGCGAGCGCCCCTTCGCGGGCGAGGTCCGCAAGCGGACCTCTTCCGCCGAGGGGCGCGGGCGGCCGTCCGCCGCCGACGGGCAGGAGCGCCCGTCCCGGGCGGGCGAGCGCGAGCGGCGGTCCCCGGGCCAGGACCGGGAGCGCGGTGCCGCGGGCCGGGACCGGGAGCGCGCGGGCCGGGACCGCACGGGCCGGCAGGCCGGAACCGACCGGCCGGCCGGCGGGCACCGGCCGGCCCGCGGGAGCCAGGACCACAGGCCGCCCGGGGACGGCCGCGCGGCCTCCCCCGGTCACACGGCGTCCCGGCATCGCCGGGCCCTCCAGGACCGCGCGGACCTGCGGGCCGACTGCGCCGACTGCTTCGCCCTGTGCTGCGTGGCCCTGCCGTTCGCCCGTTCCGCCGACTTCGCCGCCGACAAGCCCGCCGGCCGGCCGTGCTCGAACCTCCAGCAGGACTTCCGCTGCGGCATCCACGCGCGGCTGCGCGACAAGGGATACCCGGGCTGCACCGTGTTCGACTGCTTCGGCGCCGGCCAGAAGGTGTCCCAGATCACCTTCGGCGGCGTCGACTGGCGTCGCGCGCCGAAGACGGCACGCTCCATGTTCGAGGTCTTCCCCGTCATGCGGCAGCTGCACGAGCTGCTCCGGTACCTCACCGAGGCCCTCGGTCTCGCACCGGCCCGCCCCCTCCACAAGCCGCTGCGGAAGGCGCTGGCCCACATCGACGGCCTGACCCGCGGCAGCGCCGAGTCGATCATGGAGTTGGATGTGAACGCGCTGCGTGGCGAGGTCAACGCACTGCTGCTGCGGGCCAGCGAGCTGGCCCGGGCCCAGGTCCCGGGCCGTGGGCGGAACCACCGCGGTGCCGATCTGATGGGCGCGAAGCTGTCCGGCGCCGACCTCAGGGGGGCGAGCCTGCGCGGCGCTCTCCTCGTCGCGGCCGACCTCACCGGCGCCGACCTGCGCGACGCCGACCTGATCGGGGCCGATCTGCGCGACGCCGACCTGCGCGGCGCGGACCTCACCGGCGCGCTCTTCCTCACCCAGGCGCAGCTGAACGCGGCCAGGGGCGACGCGGCCACCGTGCTGCCTCCGACGCTCAGCCGGCCCGCTCACTGGTAGGCGCGGGGTCCCGGACGGCGGTCCAGGCGTGCGTGCCGCGCGCGAGAAGGCCGTTGCCGGGCCGGCTGGGTTCCGGGCGGGCTCTCACCGGTGCCCGGACGCGTCCCGAGGGGGGATGCCGCCCGGCGGGACCGACGAGCGCGGATCGACGGTGAGAGCGGTGCACCCGAGGGGTGCGGCGAGGGAGCGCAGCGCGGCGGCGGAGAGCCTGATCCAGGGCTGGTCCTGGCCGAGGGTCGCCCGCAGTTGCGCGGGGGTGGTGAAGGCGACGGCCGTGCGGCGTCCGCCGGGAGTGCGGAAGAAACAGGTCACATAGCAGCAGCGGACCGGACGGACGGGTACGTACAGCAGGCGGGCCGGCGCGTGGTCACCGGGCGCGGGCCCGTCGCCGTCGCCGCGTCGCATGTCCGCCATGGGTGTCTCCGGCCGGCTCGGGCCTTCCCCGGTGCGGCGTCGGCGCGTCGCCCGGGGGGCACGGGGCCTCGGCGCTGCCGGCCGGGCGACCGGGGGCGGGGCCGGGCCCGTGGTCCGGACGCCTCGGCGCGTCGCGGACGGTTTCCCCGTGCTCACGGTCGTCCGCGGCGGCGATCCGCCGGCCGCCCACGGGTGCCCGACGTGCGCGGGGTTCACCGCACCGGCGTGAAATCGCGTGCTCCGACGAACGCGGGCCGCCGGGCCGGGGCCGCGAAGGGCTCCACCGCCGTGTTCTCCACGCTGTTGAACACGATGAACACGTTGCTGCGCGGGTATGGCGTGATGTTGTCCCCCGAGCCGTGCATGCAGTTGCAGTCGAACCAGGTCGCGGAGCCCGCCCGGCCCGTGATCAACCGGATGCCGTGCGGAGCGGACAGCGCGGTGATCGCCTCGTTCGAGGGTGTCCCCGCCTCCTGCATCCTCAGCGACTTCTTGTAGTTGTCCTTCGGCGTCTCGCCCGCGCAGCTCAGGAAGGTCCGGTGCGAGCCGGGCATGATCATCAGGCTTCCGTTGGTGGTGTGGTTGTCGGTGAGCGCGATCGACACCGACACGGCCCGCATGCGCGGCAGCCCGTCCTCCGCGTGCCAGGTCTCGAAGTCCGAGTGCCAGTAGAAGCCGCTCGCCCCGAAGCCGGGTTTGACGTTGACGCGGGACTGGTGGACGTACACGTCCGAGCCGAGGATCTGGCGGGCCGCTCCCACCACGCGTTCGTCGCGTACGAGCGAGGCGAACACCTCGCTGATCCGGTGCACTTCGAACACCGAGCGGATGGCTCGCGACTTGGGTTCGACGACGGCGCGCTCGTCGGCGCGGACCGCCGGGTCCCGGACGAGTCCGTCCAGTTCGGCGCGGTAGAGGGTCACCTCGTCCGGGTCCAGCAGTGCGTCCACGGTCGTGAAACCGGTGTTCTCGAAGTCCAGCAGCCCGGCTCTCGTCAGGGGGCCCGGCGTGCCGGGCGCGGACCACACCACGGGGTCGCGGCGCGGCATCATCGCCTCGGTCGCGCCCCGGGTCGGGTACAGGTCGGTGGTCCGGCGGTGGTGCAGCGTCGTCATGGTGTCCTCACGCCTCGTCGATCCCGGGTTCCGCCAGCAGCGGGTAGGCGCCGTTCTCGTCGTGGTCCTCCCGGCCGGTCAGGGGCGGGTTGAAGACGCACACGCAGCGGAAGTCGGTCTTGGTCCGCAGGGTGTGCCGCTCGTGGCCGTCCAGCAGGTACATCGTCCCCGGTGTGATCCAGTGCTTCTCGCCGGTCTCCTCATCGGTGAGTTCGGCCTCGCCCGCCACGCAGAGCACGGCCTCGACGTGGTGGGCGTACCACATCGTGGTCTGCGTGCCGGCGTAGAGCGTCGTCTCGTGCAGGGAGAAGCCGGCGTGTTCCCTGGCGAGGACGATGCGCTTGCTCTCCCAGGTGCCGGACGCACCCTTGACGTGCCGGTCGGTGCCTTCGATCTCCTCGAGCGAGCGGACGATCACGGTGTGTTCCCGCCTTTCTTCCGTGAGTCCGGGCCCTCGGTCTCCCGCACCGCGCGGCCGAAGAGCGCGAGCCCTTCCTCCAGTTCCTCGTCGCCGATGGTCAGCGGCGGGAGCAGTTTGACGACTTCGTCCCGGGGGCCGGACGTCTCCAGGAGCAGGCCCAGTTCGAAGGCGCGGGCGCACACGGCGGTGGCGCGCGCCGGGTCGGCGAACTCCATGCCCCACGCGAGGCCGCGACCGCGTACGGCGGGGGCGGGGCCCGGCCGGCCGGCTGCGATGTCGTCCAGCGCTTGCCCGACCTGGTCCCCGCGGGCCAGGGTCTGCTTCTCCAGCCGACCGTCGCGCCAGTACTCCTCCAGCGCGGCGGTGGCCGTCACGAAGGCCGGGTTGAAGCCGCGGAACGTGCCGTTGTGCTCGCCGGGCTCCCAGACGTCCAGCTCGGGGCGGAACAGGGTCAGCGACATCGGCAGTCCGTATCCGCTGACGGACTTCGACAGCGTCACGATGTCCGGTGTGATGCCGGACTCCTCGAAGGAGAAGAACGCGCCGGTGCGGCCGCAGCCCATCTGGATGTCGTCGACGATCAGCAGCATGTCCCCGCGCCGGCACAGTCCGGCGAGTTCGCGCAGCCACTCGGCCCGCGCCACGTTGATCCCGCCTTCGCCCTGCACGGTTTCCACGATCACGGCTGCCGGGGTGTCCAGGCCGGATCCCGCGCTCGTCAGCAGCCGCTCGAACCATCCGAAGTCGGGCGCCCGGCCGTCCGGGTGGTCGTCGAAGGGCATGGGGAGGGTGTGCGTCAGCGGGATGCCCGCGCCCGCCCGTTTGAAGGCGTTGCCGGTGACGGCGAGGGAGCCCAGCGACATGCCGTGGAAGGCGTTGGTGAAAAAGACGACGGTTTCCCTGTTCTTCACCTTGCGGGCCAGCTTCAGGGCGGCTTCGACGGCATTGGTGCCGGCGGGGCCCGGGAACATCACCTTGTACGGCAGCTCGCGCGGCTCCAGCACGATCTCCCGGAAAGCCGCCAGGAAAGTCCGCTTGGCGGCGGTCATCATGTCGAGGGCGTGGGTGATGCCGTCCCGTTCGAGGTAGTCGAGAAGCGCGCGCTTGAGCACCGGGTTGTTGTGTCCGTAGTTCAGGGCGCCGGCACCCGAGAAGAAGTCGAGATAGGGCCGGTTGTTCTCGTCGTGCAATCGGCTGCCGTGGGCGCGGTCGAAAATCGTGGGCCAGCCGCGGCAATAACTGCGCACTTCGGACTCGAGTGCCTCGAAGACGCCGGAATCGGGGTGTGCAACCGTCATGATGACTCGCCCCTCACGAGGAAGAAACGAAGTGGATTCGCCGTCCCGGCGCCGGCGCCCGGCTATCGGCGCAGCGGCCCGATGCGGTACAGGAATTCGGCGTCGTGGGAGTCGGGGAAGAGTTCCGCCGGGAACAGCATCTCCCGCCGGAGCGGCGCCGCGTGCCGCACGGCGAACGACCGGAACAGCCTGTGTGACGCGACGTTGTCCGGGCTGATGGTCGTCTCCAGGTAGCGCAGGGCACCGCCTGCCGTCAGCCGGGCGGTGAGGTGGTCCAGCATGGCGCTGGCGGTGCCGCGTCCCCGCTCTTCCCGGTCCACGGCGATCTGCCAGACGACGAGGGTGTCGGGCTGCTCGGGGCGGCGGAATCCCGTGATGAATCCGACTGGCGCGCCGTCGGTTCCCGAGGCCACCGCGGAAGTCCGCGCGAAGTCCCTGAACCACAGCAGATAGCTGTAGGAGGAGTTCGCGTCGAGTACCCGGGAGTCGCGGGCGATACGCCATGCCGCAGCCCCGTCCTCGATCGTGGGAACCGCCATGACCAGTGTGTCCATGGAACACACCTCGCTCTCACCGTACGGACCGCTCCGCGTGGTTGGTGCAGCTGGATCGATCCGTGTTCCTGCCGTCCGGCGGACGGCCGCCCGGCCTTGAGGGCCGCTCACTTCGTGAGCATCGCTTGGGCTCGGCTTTCGCAGGAAGCGCTGTGTCGGCGCTTCGCTTCGATATTACGCCTGCCGTTCGGAGGACGGCCACCGAGTCTGCCTGTTCGAGCAGGCAGAAGAGGGGAGTACCCGTCGTCGTCCTCGGAAAACCCGGATGAAATGGCTTTGTCCAGGGGGTTTTTCGCGGCGGGGTGGACGAATTCTAGCAATCGCCGTCCGAGTTGGCGAACCTGCGTGGCTCATATCGCGGGGAGGGTTCGCGGCAGGATCCGAAGTCGGGTGTGCCCGCCGTCCGCTCGGCGGGCACACCCGAGAAGCCCGCCGCGCGGGCGGCGGTCGGCGCCGCATCCGGGACGCGTGGTCCCGGATGCGGATCAGGAGTCGTCGCCGGTCACCTCATCGTGCGACGCCTCCCCGGTGCTGCGGTCCTCCACTTCGCCGCCCGACTCGGCCGGTTCGGCTCCGATCGCCTCCCGGGCCGCCTCGCCCCCGGTGTCGCGGTCGCCGAGATCCGCGCCGGAGCGCGGCATGTCCCCGATGCCCTCGGCGCTCCCGGCCGCTTCACCCGGGCTCTCCTCCCGCGGCGTGTCCTGCGTCTCGCTCCGCGTACCGGCCCCCGCCGGGTCCACCCGGCCTCCCGCGGTCTCCGCGGAGAGGTGGGCGACGCGCTCCTGGGCGATCTTGCGCAGGTCCTCGGGTTCGTCCTGGTGCTGTTCCGTCATGGGTCGTCCCGCCTTCTCGGTCCTCCGCCCGCGCGGCAGCCGTCCACTGCCGTGGATCTTTCCCTGCTCGGACACCCCCCGAGCAAATGGGAAGATTTGCACTTTATGTCCCTTTTCAGAGTGCCCATCCTACCGCCCGGTATGCACGTCGTCGCCCGCCCCGCGAGGCGGCCCGGTTCGCAGGCGTTCCGAGGCCCGCACCCCGGCCGGGCGCGGCGCACCGCGGCTCACACCCGGTCGCAGTCGGCCGATTGCCGCGGTCGACAACCCCAGAACGATCGGAAGCATCTTCGAAATATTTCGATACACATGACACGCCAGCCGATCCTGGAGCAGGGAATTCCGGTTCCTGGATCGAAGAAGGCTGACACTTCACAGCTCTCACCAGGAGTGATGACATCAAGAACCTTGCCGGTTCCGGAAGAACGTTTCGCAATCAATACCGAAACGGTTGACGGCCCCAGGGCCCACCAACACTGTCGGCACCGACAGGCCCCGCACGCCCTGCGAGGAGGACGCATGCGCGAAGACGACACCCGCCGTATCAGCCGGAGGGGTTTCGTCGGAGGCACCGGCGCCTCGGCGGTGGCCGCCGCGTCCGGGCTGGTGCTGCCCGGCACCGCCCACGCGGACACGGTCGTCACCACGAACCAGACCGGCGCCGACAACGGCTTCCACCACTCGTTCCGGACCGACGGCGGCGGACCGGTCTCCATGACCCTGAGCTCCGGCGGCAGCTACCGGACCACGCGGTACAACGCCCCCTCCGCCGGCGGCAACTCCAGCATCACGGTGAGCGGCCGAGCCACCGCGGCACCGCCCCGGCCGGGGCGCCTCCCGCCCCGGCCGGATCCTCCCGCGCCACGCGCCCGGCTCCGGGAGGAAGGGGGGACCCGCGGCGCGGCTCCGGCGCTTGTAAGCTGCTCCCAAGTGTGTGGTTGTCCGGGCAGGATGCCCGTTGTGCTGGGGGTTTTGACGTGGTTGTCGGTCGTGTGGTGCGTTTTGACGGCATGCGGGGTTACGGGTTCATCGCTCCGGACCACGGCGGGGAGGACGTCTTCCTGCACGTGAACGATCTGCGCATCCCGGAGCAGCAGGTGCGGCCCGGGCTGGCGGTGGAGTTCGAGGTCGAGGAGGGCGAGCGCGGCCTGAAGGCCTCGGACGTACGGCTGGCCGAAGGGCCCGACGGCAAGCCGCTGACGCCGCCGAACGGCGTGGCGCGGGCGGCGTCCCCGGGCGCGGGCCGGCAGGCCGACGGCGACGAGTCGCTGTGCGACGTGCTCACCACCGGCGAGTATCTGCACGAGATCACCGAGATCCTGCTCAACGCGGCGCCGTCCCTGACCGCGGAGCAGATCCTGGCGGTCCGGCGCCGGCTGCTGCAGTTCGGCCGGGACCACGGCTGGACCGAGGACTGACCGGACCGGGCCGTCCCCGGTCCCCCCTCCCACCGCCCTGCCGCGCCGACGTCCCGCCGGGGCGGGCGGCCCGCCCCGGGTGACGATTCGTCAGGCCGCCCGCTCCCGTACGTGCAGGTGACCGTCCAGGGGGAACGCGGGCGGCGCGGCGGGCAGC
This sequence comes from Streptomyces glaucus, assembly GCF_039533365.1. NCBI lineage: Bacteria > Bacillati > Actinomycetota > Actinomycetes > Kitasatosporales > Streptomycetaceae > Streptomyces > Streptomyces glaucus. The sequence continues at coordinate 86,042 of NZ_BAAATK010000021.1, read as the reverse complement.
GTACCGGTGAAGGCGTACCGGCTCTTCTCCGCGACCCGGCAGGACGCCGTGTTGTCGGCCTGGTGGAGCAGTTCGAGGCGTTCCAGGCCCCGGTCGGCGAAGGCGGCGAACGCCCAGTCCGTCAGTGCGCGCAGCGCCCGGGGAGCCACGCCCCGGCCGCGTGCGTGAGCCGCGGTCCAGTAGCCGACCTCGGCCGAGGGGGCGCCGGGCGTCACGTTCTTGAGGACCGCGTGGCCCACCAGCCGCTCCCCGGAGCCGCCCGCCCCGGTGTCGACGACGGCGAAGGCGAACCGCTTCCCCCTCTGCCATCCGAGGCGCTGCTCGTTCACCCACCGCGCGGCGCCCGCCTCGTCGGCCACGTCCGCGGCCGCCCGGCGCCGCAGCGCCGGGTCCCGGTACAGCTCGGCCAGGCCGGCCGCGTCCGACGAGGTCCAGGGACGGAGCAGCAGGGCACGGCCGCCCGGCGCGGCCGCCGTCGTCAGCCGTACGGCGGTCATGTCCATGGGCAGAGCCTACGAGACCGCCCCGCGGCGTCCGAGGGACCGGACAGACCTCACGTACCGGTTACAAAACGCTCAACCCCTGGTTGCGGCGCGGTAATCGAGCGACGATGGGATTATGACTCTGGCCCAGCGCGCCCTGGAGAAACTGCAGGCCTGGCCCGACCTCACTCCGGGCCCGGCCAGTTGCGGCATCGGGAAGGCGCTCCGTTCGCACCGCGACGAGATCGTCCACTTCCACTCGGACCGGGACGTGGACCTCCACCTGACCCACCGGGCCATCCAGCGTTTCCACTACGACCTCGGCGGCTCCAGCGCGATCCACCTGGTCCCCGGCTCCCGCTGGGTGACCGTGCACCTCGACTGCGACGCGGACGTCGACCTGTTGCTGAGCCTGGTGAGCATCGCCCTCAAGGCCCATCAGACCTGGCCCTCCGCCACGGCCTCCCCCGGCGGATGCAACTTCCACCGCGTCACCGTGCTCCCGCGCGACGCCGCGGCCGGCGGCTGAGCCGTACGCGGGGGTGACGGCGCGCCGCACGGCACCGTCACCCCGCGGCGCGGCGGCCGGGCGGAGGACGCCGGTGAGGGCCACGGCCTCGTGGACGCCATCGGGGAACGCCTGCGCGCCGCCCCCTCCCGGCGGTGACCCGGCGCCGGGCGCAACCCTCTCGCAACCTTCCCCGTGCTGCCCTGGTCCCCGGCCGGTGACCCGGATCGAGGCCTGTCTTGGGACGGTTGGCATGGACGAGAACACCCCGCACACCCGGCACGAGGACGCCCCGCACGCCCCGCACGAGGACGCCCCGCGCACCGGACACGACGGCATCGCGCGCGCCGGACACGAGGAGACCCCTCGGGTCGAACTCACTCCCGCGGCCGCCGGTCTGCTGCGCCGGCTGCGGGCCGCGCACGGCCCGCTGATGTTCCACCAGTCCGGCGGGTGCTGCGACGGCAGCGCCCCGATGTGCTACCCGGCGGGCGAGTTCCGCACGGGCGCCGCGGACGTGCTGCTCGCGGAACTGGACGTCGCGGGGCTCGACGAGCCCGTGCCGTTCTGGATGTCGCGCGGCCAGTACGCGGTGTGGAGCCACACCCGGCTGATCGTGGACGTCGTCGAGGGCCGGGGCAGCGGCTTCTCGCTGGAGGCGCCCGAGGGGGTGCGTTTCCTCATCCGTTCCCGCGTGGTCGGCGCATGACCACCCCGGCGGTCACCGCCCTCTGGTGCAATTTCCTTGAGGGCAAGGGAAGTTGGCCGAGCATCAGGGGGGACCGGTGGCACGTCGTCACGGGCGGGGAAGAGCGGGCAGAGCGGTCCTGGCGTACGGCGCGGCGTTCGCCGTGCTGACGGGGGCGGCCCTGGCGGGGGCGGCGCCGGCCGGTGCCGCGCAGCGGGCCGTCGAGATCGCGCCGGGTGTCGGGTACGAGGAGTTCGACGTCCCGGCGTCCCGGGGCGTCGCGCACGCCCATCTGCTCCGCGTCGACCTGCGCGACCCGCGCGTCCGCCTCGGGCTGCTATACCCCGGCGCGGTGGCCGCGCGGGCTCCCCTGTCGGGTCTGGCCGACGCCCGGGGCGCCGTCGCGGGCGTCAACGGGGACTTCTTCCACCTCACCGAGACCCAGCACCCGGGCGTCGAGGCGACCGGCGCGAGCGTGGGACCGGCCGTCGCGCACGGCCGCGCGCTGAAGGCGGCCGTGCCGGACGGCCAGCGCTTCGGCCCCGCGCTGCCGCCCGGCACGAGCACCGAGGACGTGGTGGGCGTGGGCGCCGACCGCCGGGCCCGGCTGGACGGCCTGGCCCTCGACGGGTCGGTCACCTCGGCCGGGGAGCGGCTGCCGCTCGGCGGACACAACCAGTACGCGCTGCCGGTGGACTCGGTCGGCGCGTTCACCGCCGACTGGGGCAGCGCCTCACGGGTGCGCGCCACCTGCGGCACCGACACCAGCCGGGCCGCCCCGTGCAGCACGGACACCCACGAGGTGACGGTCCGCGGCGGCCGGGTGGTGGCCGCCTCCGGCACGCCCGGCGGCGGCCCGATCGCCCGGGGCACCACCGTGCTGGTCGGCCGGGAGGCGGGCGCGCAGTGGTTACGGAAGCTGTCCGTCGGGGAGCGGGTCCGGGTGCGGCACCGTCTGGTGGCCGCCGCGTCCCGCATCCCGTACCGCTTCGCGCTCGGCGGCTTCCCGGTCCTGCGGGGCGGCCGGCCGCTGCCCGGCCTCGACGACCGGACCTCGGCCGTGCGCACCGCCGTCGGCGTCGCGGACGGCGGGCGGCGCGTGCTGCTGCTCGCGCTGGACGGGGCGCCCGGGTACCGCACCGGCCTGACCGTCGCCGAAGTCGCCGCCGTGTTGCGCGACCTGGGCGCGGCCGACGCCGTCAACCTGGACGGCGGCGGCTCGACGACGCTGGTCGTCCGGGAGGCGGGCGCGGCCGGCGCCGCGGTGCGCAACCACCCCAGCGGCGGCGCGGAACGGCCCGTCCCCAACGGCATCGGGGTCTTCACCGCCCCGTGACGCCGGCCCCGGTCGTCACGGCCTCAGGCCGGCGACGATGTCCGCCGTGGCCGTGAGACCGCTGTGGATGGTCGGGGCGACGCTCGTGCTGGCCAGGTAGAAGCCCAGCAGCACGCACACCAGCGCGTGCGAGATCTTCAACCCGCCGCTGCGTACGAAGATCACCGCCAGGATCGCGAACAACAGCACCACAGAGATGGAAACAGCCACCGTCAGCCTCCTCCGCCACGTCCGCTTCGCGGCGTTCGGCCGTAAGTGTGGCGTAGCGGAGGGTTCGTCCGGGCGGCGGGCCTGTCCTCCGAACGAGTGGTGTCACGCCTGCCGGTGCGCGTCCAGGAACGCTTCGAGCCCGGCCAGGTCGTCGGTGTTGAGGTGGTCGACGCCCGCGGCGAGCAGCTCGGTCCACACCGCGTCCCGGGCGGGCCCGGCCGCGTCCGGCGTGGCCCAGAACCGCACGCGCTGCCCGCGCGCGTGCGCCGTCCGCACGAGGGTGTGCAGCTTGCGCCGCTCGGCGTCCGGGAACGCGCCGACGCCCCGCCAGGTGAAGTGGAGCGTCCAGTTGTCGCTGATCAGCGCGATGAGGGAGGCCGGAGCCGGGCTGCCGAGATCGGCGAGGCGCCCGTCGTAGAAGGCCCGGCGCACGGTCTGGGCCTCCATGGGGGCGCGGGCCGCGCGGTCACCTGAGATCACGACGGTGACCGGGCCGGGCAGCACCCGGCCGTGGGCGTAGGTGGTGAACAGGTGCTGGTAGCGCCTGAGCCGGCGGTCGAGTTCGAGGTAGGTCGCGGAGCCCTCGGTCTTGAGGTCGACGAGCAGGTTCAGGGGCCTGCGGTGACCGCGGTACACCCAGCCGCGGTTGGCCCGCACCCGGGCGGCGAGCGGGTCGAGGTAGAGGGATTCGAGGGTGCGGGAGGGGTCGAGGTCCTCCGGGTCGTGGGCGACGAGGAGCTGGTCGCCGACGAGGTGGATGTCGGCCTCGACACTGCCGAAGCGGTGGTCGAGGGCGTCGAGGAGCGGGCGGGGGTGCTCGTAGTCGTTGTGGGCGTGGGCGCGCCACAACGGGCGCGGGCCGCGCCGCTGTTCGCCGGCGAACGCGTCGGCGGCGGGCAGGACGACCGAGCCCGCGAGGGCGGCGCCGAGGGTGGTGAGGGCTCTGCGGCGGGTGGTGGGGGCCATGCTCTGCCTTCCCTGAGGGTCTTACGGAACCTCAGGGAGTATGCGGCCCGTGCGGGCCGGAGAGACGCAACCGGACGGGGAGTTGGCCGGACCGCCGCCGGGCGTTCACTTCGCCGCGGCGGGGCGCACGGGAAAGCCCGCCCCCGGTGGGGCGGGCTTTCCCGGCGCTTCAGCCAGGTGTACGTCAGGGGGCCCGCAGGTCGACCAGCGCGGCCAGCGCGGCACGCTGGGCGCCCGCCGTGCCGTACGCGATCGAGTCGGCCTTCGCCCGCTTCAGGTACAGGTGGACGGGGTGCTCCCACGTCATGCCGATGCCGCCGTGCAGTTGCAGCGCCTCCTCGGCCGCACGGACGGCGACGGGCGCCGCGTAGGCCTGGGCGACGGCGACCGCCACGTCGGTGTCCTCGCCGGTCGCCAGGGCGTCGGCGGCGTTGCGGGCGGCGGCGCGCAGGTGGACGACCTCCAGCCACAGCTGGGCGAGCCGGTGCTTGAGCGCCTGGAAGCCGCCGACCGGCCGGTTGAACTGCCTGCGCTCCTTGAGGTAGCTCACGGTCTGCGCCAGCGCCCACTCGGCCAGGCCCAGTTGCTCGGAGGCGAGCAGCCCGGCCCCGGCCCGCAGGGCGCGTCGTACGGCCGGTTCGGCGTCCCCGATCCGCCGGCCCGGCGCTCCGTCGAGGGCGACCGTGGCCACCGGGCGGGTCAGGTCCAGGGACACCTGCGGCGTGACGGCCGCGTCCCCGGCCCGCACCGCGTACAGGCCGCCGTCGTCCGCCGGGACGAGCAGCAGCCCGGCGACGGCCGCGTCCGCGACGCCGGTCAGCTCGCCGTGCAGGGCGCCGTCCGTCACGCGCACGGTCCTGACGGCGGTGCCCGGCGCCGTGTGCAGGCCGACGGCCAGGGCGCCGACGGTCCGCCCGGACGCCAGCTCGGCGAGCAGGTCGTCGGCCGCGCAGGCGAGCAGCGCCTCCGTGGCGACCACGGCGCTGGTCAGGTAGGGCACGGGGGCGACGGCCCGGCCCAGTTCCTCCAGGACGACGGCGGCCTCGCGGTGCGTGGCGCCCTGGCCGCCTCGCGCCTCAGGCACGAGGAGGCCGGCGAGGCCCATGCCGTCGGTGAGCGCCTTCCACGCCGCCGGATCGTGCGGGGTGCCGGACTCGACGCGGGCGAGCACCGACGGCGCGTCGCAGTGGTCGGTGAGCAGGTCCCGGACGGCGGCGCGCAGCGCCTCTTCCTCCTCCGAGTACAGCAGATCCGTCATCGGGCGAGGTCCTTCCAGGCGACGTCCTTGTCGGTGCGCGGCTCGGCGGGCAGGCCGAGGACCCGCTCGGCGACGATGTTCAGCAGGATCTCGCTGGTCCCGCCCTCGATGCTGTTGCCCTTGGCGCGCAGGTAGCGGTAGCCGGCCTCGCGGCCGGTGAAGTCGACCAGCTCCGGGCGGCGCATGGTCCAGTCGTCGTACAGCAGGCCCTGCTCGCCGAGGAGTTCCACCTCCAGGCCGCTGATCTCCTGGTTGAGGCGGGCGAAGGCGAGCTTCATGCCGGCGCCCTCGGGGCCGGGCTGGCCGGCGGCGAGCCGCTGGCGCAGCCGTTCGCCGGTGAGGCGGGCGACCTCGGCCTCCACCCACAGCGTCAGCAGACGCTGGTGCAGGTCGTGGGTGCGCAGCTCGGGGCGTTCGCGCCAGGTCCTCGCGACGGGTCCGATCATGCCGCCCTCGCGGGGCAGCCGCATGCCGCCGATGGCGACGCGCTCGTTGTTCAGCGTGGTCTGCGCGACCCGCCAGCCGTCGCCGACCTCGCCCAGGCGGCGGGAGTCGGGGATGCGGACGCCGGTGAGGAAGACCTCGTTGAACTCGGCCTCGCCGGTGATCTGCCGCAGCGGCCGCACCTCGACGCCGGGGTCGGTCATGTCGCAGACGAAGTAGGTGATGCCCCGGTGCTTGGGCGCGTCCGGGTCGGTGCGGGCGATGAGGATGGCCCAGCGGGCCAGGTGCGCGCTGGACGTCCACACCTTCTGCCCGTCGACCACCCAGGTGTCGCCCTCGCGGACGGCCCGGGTGCCCAGGGCGGCGAGGTCGGAGCCGGCGCCGGGCTCGCTGAACAGCTGGCACCACACCTCCTCGCCGGTCCACAGGGGCCGCAGATAGCGCCGCTTCTGCTCCTCGGTGCCGTACTGCAGGAGGGTCGGCGCGGCCATGCCGAGGCCGATGCCGATGCGCCGGGGGTCGTTGTCGGGGGCGCCCGCGGCCGCCAGCTCGGCGTCCACGACGGGCTGCAGGGAGCGTGGGGCGCCGAGGCCGCCGAGGCCCTCGGGAAAGTGCACCCAGGCCAGTCCCGCGTCGAAGCGGGCCCGGAGGAAGTCGAGGCGGTCCGTCCGCGCGGGCGGGTGCGCGGCCAGCAACTCCCTGGTGCGGCGGAGCAGTTCTCCGGCGTCGGTCATGCCGATCCCTCCATCACGACGGCGATCCGGCCGGTGGTGCGGCCGTCGGCGACCTTCTGCACGGCCGCCGCGGCCCCGGCCAGCGGCACCCGCTCGCTGACCAGCGGCCTGATCGCGCCCCGCGCGGCCAGCTCGGTGAGCTGCTCGTGGCAGTGCCGGACCAGCTCGGGGTCCTTGGTGTTGTACAGGCCCCAGTGCAGGCCGAGGATCGCGTAGTTCTTCACCAGGGCGTGGTTGAGCGCCGGGCTGGGGATCGTCCCGCTCGCGAAGCCGACGACCACGATCCGGCCCTCGAAGGCGACGGCCTTGGCGGACTGGGTGTAGGCCTCGCCGCCCACGGGGTCGTAGACCACGTCGGCGCCCCGGCCGCCGGTGGCCTCCTTCACCGCGGCGACGACGTCCTCGCCGTGCCGGTCGATCACCACGTCGCAGCCCAGTTCCCGGGCGACGGCCGCCTTCCCGGGGCCGCCGACGACCCCGATGACGGTGGCGCCGGCGGCCTTGCCGAGCTGTACGGCCGCGCTGCCGACCCCGCCGGCGGCGGCGTGTACGAGCAGGGTCTCCCCGGCCCGCAGCCCGGCCCGGCGGTGCAGGCCGAACCAGCCGGTCTGGTAGCCGATGTGCAGGGCGGCGGCCTCGGCGTCGTCCAGCGAGCCGGGCGCGGGCAGCAGGGCGGCGGCGTCCGCGACGGCGTACTCGGCGAAGCCGCCGTACGGCAGGGCGGGGTTGGCGATCACGCGCCGCCCGTCCGGTGTCTCGCCGCAGACCTCCACGCCCGGCGTGAACGGCAGCGGCGGCCGGACCTGGTACCGGCCCCGGCACAGCAGGGCGTCGGGGAAGTTGACGTTCGCGGCGCGCACCCGCAGCAGGACCTGGCCCTCGCCGGGCGTGGGCGGTGCCACGTCCCGCAGCCGCATCACCTCGCTCGGCTCACCGTTCTCGTGCACGTGCCATGCCTGCATGCGGGGCCTCCAGGGACTGCGTCGTCGAACCGGGGTCCTCCGCATACTAAGCGGTCGCTTGCCGATCGGGGAACCGTCACGCGCGTCACGACCGCTCGGGCCGCGCCCGTACGCGCGTCACGACCGCTCGGGCCGCGCCCGTACGCGCGTCACGACCGCTTGGGCCGCGCCCGTACGTGCATCCGCTCCCCCTGCGGCCCGAACAGGCTCAGGAACTCCACCGGCCCCTCCCCCGTCGACCCGAACCAGTGCGGCACCCGCGTGTCGAACTCGGCGGCCTCCCCGGCGGTGAGCACCACGTCGTGCTCGCCCAGGACCAGCCGCAGCCTCCCGGACAGCACGTACAGCCACTCGTAGCCCTCGTGGGTGCGCGGCTCCGGCCTCGGCGCCCGCTTCGGCTCGACCATCTTGTAGGCCTGCAGGCCGCCCGGCTGCCGGGTCAGCGGGAACAGGGTCCGCCCGTCCCGCACGATCGGCTTCGCCCGCACCCGCGGATCGCCGACCGGCGGCGCGCCGACCAGCTCGTCCAGCGGCACCTGGTGGGCCCGCGCGATCGGCAGCAGCAGCTCCAGGCTGGGCTTGCGGCGGCCGGACTCCAGCCGCGACAGGGTGCTGACGGAGATGCCGGTGGCCTCGGCGAGCGCCGCGAGGGTCACCTCCCGTTCCTTCCGGATCCGCCGCAGTCTGGGGCCGACGCCCGCGAGTACCTCGTCCGTGGTCATGCTCGTATTGCAGTTTCGGCAAACTCGTTTGTCAATGCCGCGGCGCCTGGGCGACCTTTCCGGTGGAGGTGGTCACCATGACCGAGAACGAGAGGTACGACGTCGTGATCGTCGGCGGCGGCGCGGCGGGCCTGTCCGCCGCGCTGATCCTGGGCCGGGCCCGGCGCCGGGCGCTGGTGGTCGACGCGGGCGAGCCGCGCAACGCGCCCTCGGCCCACATGCAGGGCTATCTGTCCCGGGACGGCATGCCGCCCGCCGAGTTCCTGGCGGCCGGCCGGGAGGAGATCGCCCGGTACGGGGTGGAGCTGGTGCGGGACCGGGCGGTGGACGTGGCGCGGGACGGGGACTTCGCCGTGGCGCTGGCCGGCGGGCGGACCGTGCGCGCCCGCCGGCTGGTCGTGGCGACCGGGCTGCGGGACGAGCTGCCGGACGTGCCCGGCGTCGCCGAGCGCTTCGGCCGGGACGTGCTGCACTGCCCGTTCTGCCACGGCTGGGAGGTGCGGGACGAGCCGTTCGGCGTGCTCGCCTCCTCCCCGGCGAGCGTGCACCAGGCGCTGATGGTGTCCCAGTGGTCCGCGGACGTGATGTTCTTCCTGCACACGGTCGCCGAGGAGGAGCTGTCGGACCTGGACCTGCGCCGGCTCGCCGCGGCCGGGGTGAAGGTGGTGCCCGGCGAGGTCGCCGGGCTGGTGGTCGGGGACGACCGGCTCACCGGCGTCCGGCTCGCCGACGGCACCGTGCACGGCCGCTCGGTGCTGTACGTCGGACCGCGCCCCGTCCCGCAGACCGGCCTGCTGGAGAAGCTGGGCGCCGAGATGCACGAGACCCCGTTCGGCACCTACCCCGTGGTGGACCCGACGGGCCTGACGAGCGTGCCCGGCGTCTGGGCCGCGGGCAACGCGGTCGGCTTCGCCGAGCAGGTCGTCCACGCGGCGAGCGGCGGCTACCGCGCGGCGACCGCGATCGTCGGCGACCTGCTGACGACCGACCTGGACGCCGCCCTCGGGGAGGTGTAGAGCCGCCGTCCGCGGTGCACCCTGACTGCATGTTGCTGTCCCGGCTGGCCCGTGTGTCCCAGGAGGTCGCCGCCGCCTCGGCGCGGTCCCGGAAGATCGCCCTGCTCGCCGGGCTGTTCCGGGAGGCGGAGGCGGCGGACGTGCCGGTGGTCATCCCGTACCTGGCGGGCCGGCTGCCGCAGGGCCGGCTCGGCGTCGGCTGGAAGGTGCTCGGGCGGCCCGTCCCCCCGGCCGCCGAGCCCTCCCTGACCGTGCGCGGGGCCGACGCCCGGCTCACCGCGCTCGGCGCGGTGTCCGGCCCCGGGTCGCAGGCCGAACGCGCCCGGCTGGCGGGCGAGTTGATGGGCGCGGCGACCGAGGCCGAGCAGCGCTTCCTGCGCGGCCTGATCACCGGCGAGGTCCGGCAGGGCGCCCTGGACGCCGTGGCCGTCGAGGCACTGGCCGAGGCGACCGGGGCGCCCCCGGCGGACGTGCGGCGGGCGGTGATGCTCGCGGGCTCCCTGCAGGCGGTCGCCGAGGCCCTGCTCGCGGACGGCCCCGCCGCCCTGGACCGCTTCCGGCTCACCGTCGGCCGTCCCGTGCTGCCGATGCTGGCGCACAGCGCCTCCTCGGTGGCCGAGGCGGCCGGCAGGTTCGGCGCCTGCGCGGTGGAGGAGAAACTGGACGGCATCCGCGTCCAGGTGCACCGGGACGGCGGCACCGTGCGGGTGTACACCCGCACCCTCGACGACATCACCGGCCGCCTGCCCGAGGTCGCGACGGCGGCGCTGGGGCTGCCGGGCGAGCGGTTCGTCCTGGACGGCGAGGTGATCTCCTTCGACGGCACCGGCCGGCCCCGGTCGTTCCAGGAGACCGCCGGGCGCGTCGGCTCCCGCGTGGACGTGGCCACGGCCGCGCGGGCCGTGCCCGTCTCCCCCGTCTTCTTCGACGTGCTCTGCGTCGACGGCCGCGACCTGCTCGACCTGCCGCTCACCGAGCGGTACGCGGAGCTGGCCCGGCTGGTCCCCGAGCCGATGCGGGTGCGGCGCACGGTGGTGTCCGGGCCCGGGGACGTGCCGACCGCCGAGGCGTTTCTCGCCCGGACGCTGGAGCGCGGCCACGAGGGCGTCGTCGTCAAGGCGCTCGACGCCGCCTACAGCGCGGGCCGGCGCGGCGCGTCCTGGCTGAAGGTCAAGCCCGTGCACACCCTCGACCTGGTGGTGCTGGCCGCCGAGTGGGGGCACGGCCGCCGCACCGGCAGGCTGTCCAACCTGCACCTGGGCGCCCGCGCCGCCGACGGCTCCCTCGCCATGCTCGGCAAGACCTTCAAGGGCATGACCGACGCGATGCTGGCCTGGCAGACCGAGCGGCTGCGCGAGCTGGCCGTCGCCGACGACGGGCACGTCGTCACCGTGCGCCCCGAGCTCGTCGTCGAGATCGCCTACGACGGCCTGCAGCGCTCCACCCGGTACCCAGCCGGCGTCGCCCTCCGCTTCGCCCGCCTGGTCCGCTACCGCGAGGACAAGCGTCCCGAGGACGCCGACACGGTGCAGACGCTGCTGGCCGCCCACCCGGGGGTGCGGCCGTGAGACGCAGCGCGGGCCTGCTGCTGTTCCGCCGCGCGGACGGCGGCCTCCAGGTGCTCCTCGGCCATCTGGGCGGCCCCTTCTTCGCCCGTCGGGACGCCGGGGCCTGGACGCTGCCCAAGGGCGAGTACGGGCCCGGCGAGTCCGCGTGGGCGGCGGCCCGCCGCGAGTTCCGGGAGGAGCTGGGGCTGCCGCCGCCCGACGGCGCGGCCGTCGCCCTCGGCGAGGTCCGGCAGGCCGGCGGCAAGGTCGTCACGGCGTGGGCGGTGGAGGCCGACCTCGACCCGGCGACGATCGACCCCGGCACGTTCCGGATGGAGTGGCCGCCGCGGTCCGGGCGGTTCGCGGACTTCCCCGAGCTGGACCGCGTGGCCTGGTTCGGCCTGGAGCGCGCCCGGGAGGTGATCGTCACGGCGCAGGCCGCGTTTCTCGACCGCCTGGCGGAGCACTCGGCGTGACGAGATGCGGTACCCGATGCCGCGCGGGAAAGTCGAAGCAGGCCCGCTCCGAGGGAGGTCAGCCATGCCCATCGCAACGGTGAACCCGGCGACCGGCGAGACGCTCAAGACGTACGAGGCCATGGGCGAGGAGGAGATCGAGCGCCGGCTCCAGCTCGCCGAGGCCACCTTCCGCACGTACCGGACGACGGGCTTCGACGAGCGTGCCCGGCTGATGAGGAGCGCCGCCGACCTGCTGGAGGAGGACCAGCGGGAGATCGGCCGCGTCGTCACCACCGAGATGGGCAAGCCGATCGTGCAGGCCCGCGCGGAGGCCGCGAAGTGCGCCAAGGCGATGCGCTGGTACGCCGACCACGCCGCGCGGCTGCTCGCCGACGAGGAGCCCGCCGAGGCCGACGTGCACGACTCCGGCGCCGCACGCGTCCTGGTGCGCTACCGGCCGCTGGGCCCGGTGCTCGCGGTGATGCCGTGGAACTTCCCGCTGTGGCAGGTGATCCGGTTCGCGGCGCCGGCGCTGATGGCGGGCAACGTCGGCCTGCTCAAGCACGCCTCCAACGTGCCGCAGACCGCGCTGTACCTGGAGGACCTCTTCCACCGGGCGGGCTTCCCCGAGGGCTGCTTCCAGACCCTGCTGATCGGCTCGGCGGCCGTCGACGACATCCTGCGCGACGAGCGCGTGAAGGCGGCCACCCTCACCGGCAGCGAACCCGCGGGCCGCGCGGTCGCCTCCACCGCCGGAGAGATGATCAAGAAGACGGTGCTGGAGCTGGGCGGCAGCGACCCGTTCGTCGTCATGCCGTCCGCGGACCTCGACCGGGCCGCTGAGGTGGCGGTGAACGCGCGGGCGCAGAACGCCGGGCAGTCGTGCATCGCCGCCAAGCGGTTCATCGTGCACACGGACGTGTACGACGCCTTCGCCGAGCGTTTCACCGCGGGCATGAAGGGACTGCGGGTCGGCGACCCGATGGACGAGGAGACGCAGGTCGGCCCGCTGTCCAGCGAGCGGGGCCGCGACGACCTGGCGGAGTTGGTCGACGACGCCGTGCGCGGCGGCGCCACCGTGCTGTGCGGCGGCGAGCGGCCCGACGGGCCCGGCTGGTACTACCCGCCGACCGTCCTCGCCGGCATCACCCGCGCGATGCGCGTCCACCGGGAGGAGACCTTCGGGCCGGTCGCCACGCTGTACCGCGTGGACGACCTGGACGAGGCGGTCCTGATCGCCAACGACACCGAGTTCGGGCTGAGTTCCAACGTCTGGACGCGCGACGAGGCCGAGGTGGACCGCTTCGTGCGCGACCTGGAGGCGGGCGGCGTGTACGTCAACGGGATGACCGCCTCCCATCCGGCGCTCCCGTTCGGCGGGACGAAGCGGTCCGGGTACGGGCGTGAGCTGTCCGGGCACGGAATCCGGGAGTTCTGCAACATCACCACGGTTTGGCACGGTGCGTGAGCGCCGCGCGGCTACCATCCCGTCTGTGAACCGCGAAGTGACTCTCCCTCTGATCGTTGACGACCGCGGTACCTTGCAGGTGGCCGCGGCCGACGTGAGCAGACTGCTCCGCACGGTGGGCGGGCGGTGGCTGCGGCTGGTGGAGGCCGGTGAGGAAGGGCTCGACGAGGACACGGTCGCCGCGCTGACCATTGAGCTCGCGAAGCTGGCCGACCGGATCGACGTGGCGTGCATCGCGCACAGCAGCGGGGCGCCGTAAGGGGTGCGGTCCGAGGGCGGCCGCGGATCCGCCGCGGCCGGCCGCGCGGTTCCCGCGCCCGCTCAGGCCGGCTCGTGCAGCGTCCGCCAGAACAGGGCCTCGTACGCCTGGAGCAGGCGGCCGTACCGGTGGGCGAGCCCCTCGTCGAGGCGGCCGGCGTCCAGGCCGGCCTGCACCGCCGCCGTCGCCTTCCGCTCCAGCTCGGGTGCGGGCTTCGCGAAGAAGTCGAAGAAGGCGCAGGCCTCGTCGGTGAAGCCGTAGTGGTTGCGCAGGGCCCCGGCGATCGTGGCGCAGTAGCCGCCCCAGGCCGAGAAGTTGGCGTGCACGGCGAGGACGACGTCGGCGGGTGCGCCGTTCAGGGCCAGCCAGGCCAGGTACGCCGGGTAGGCCTGGCAGCCCGGGAGGGGTTCGTACGCCGCCGCCTGCTCCTCGTCCACGCCGCACGCCTGCGCGAAGACCACCAGCCGCCGCGCCGCCAGCACCTCGCCCTCGGTCAGCGTCGCGAAGAACGCGGCGGCCTCCGGCTCCCCCGCGGCGCGGTCCGCCAAGTGCCGGAACGAGCGCTGGTCCGAGGCGATCACCCAGCGCTGCTCCAGGGCGAGCCGGGCCAGCGTGTCCCGGCTCGCCGCGCCCCGGGCGATCAGCGGCACGAGCCGGTTGGCCGCGGGGTCGGGGGCCAGGCGTGCGGTGGTCGTCTCCAGCAGGTCCCGGGCCGTACCGGTCATCGTCGCCTCCGTGTGCGGTGATGCGGATGCTGCCCTCGACCCTGGCACGGGGTTCCCGGGACGGAGTAGTCCGGCGGGAGATCGTCGCCCCGACGGGTGACCCTGGAGGGAAGCACCCGCACCGGGTGGACCACCCCCGCGGCCGGCGGGCGAAGGCCTGCCGGGCGGCGGGCGCGGGCATGGCCGCGGTGACTTCGCGCAGCCGCCGGCGTCCGTTCCGGAGGACGTGATCACGGTGGCGCGGACGCCGGGGCCGGCGCGCTCGCCGCCCCCGGCCGGCCCGGCTGACCGAGAGGCCGTGAGATGAGCGAGGAGACGATCCCGCGGAGCGCGCCGCCCGGCCGGGACGGGGCGGCGCGCCGGGGTCCGGTCACCCGCGTCGAGCTGCCCGGCGGCGCGGGCCGGGCCTGGCTCGTGACCCGCCACCACGAGGTGCGCGTGGTCACCGGCGACCCCCGGTTCAGCCGCGAGGCGGTCGTGGGCCGGCAGGCCGCCCTGCTCGCCCCGCACGCCGTCCCGGCCCGCGGCACGGTCGTCCTCCTCGACCCGCCCGGCCACACCCGGCTGCGCCGCCCGGTGGCCGCGGCGTTCACGGCGCGCGGGGTGGAGCGGGTCCGTCACAGGGCCCGGGAGCTGCTCGACGAGCTGGTCGGCGCGATGCTCCGGCAGGGGCCGCCGGCCGACCTCACGGCCGCCGTGCTGAGCCCCTTCCCCATCGCGGTCGGCTGCGAGCTGATGGGCGTTCCGGCCGCCGACCGGCACGCCATGCACACCTGGACCCAGCTGGCCCTGTCCCGCGCGCACGGCGCCGGGGCCGGCGCGCGGGCCCGGCACGAGATGGCCGCCTGCTTCTCCGACCTGATCGGCCTGCGGAGGGACGGCGCCGGACAGGACGCCGCCTCGCTGCTCGGCGCCGCCGTGGGCCGGGGCGAGATGACGCCGGAGGAGGCCGTGGGCCTGGCGGTGCTGCTCCAGACCGGCGGCGAGGCGGTGACGGACAGCGGCAGGCAGCTCCTCCGCGTTCTGCTGACCCGCCCGGACCTGGCCGAACGGCTGCGCTCCGAGCCGGAGAGCCGGCCCCGGGCCGTCGACGAGCTGCTGCGCTGGATCCCGCACCGCGCCGCGGCCGGCCCGCCGCGGATCGCCCTGGAGGACGTCCGGATCGGGGGCGCGCGGATCCGGGCGGGCGACGCGGTCCACGTGTCGTACCCGGCCGCGAACCGGGACCCGGACGTCTTCCCGGACCCGGACACGATCGACTTCTCCCGCAGCCCGAACCCGCACCTGGCCTTCGGCTCCGGACCGCACCGCTGCCCGGGCGACCGGCTCGCCCGGATGGAGGCGGAACTCCTGGTCGGCGTCCTCCTCGACCGCGTGCCGGGCCTGAGGCCGGCGGTGCCGCTCGAGGACGTGCCGTTCGGGGCGGGCGCGCCGGTCCCCGGCCCCCAGGCCCTGCCCGTGACCTGGTGAGGGGCCGACGACGGGGCTCGTGGCGCCCCGGGGCACGGTCACGCCGTCGGGGCGCGGGCGGGCGGTGCGGCGCCGGGCGCCCGGCGCCGCACCGCAACCGTCAGCGGATGGGCAGGCCCGACAGGGTCCGGGCGATCACCAGCCGCTGGATCTCGCTGGTGCCCTCGAAGATCGTGTAGATGGCGGCATCGCGGTGCATGCGCTCCACCGGGTACTCCCGGGTGTAGCCGTTGCCGCCGAGGATCTGGATGGCCTGGGCGGTCACCTTCTTGGCGGTCTCGCTGGCGAAGAGCTTGGACATGGATCCCTCAGCCGCCGTGAACGGCCTGCCGTTGACCGCCATCCAGGACGCCCGCCACACCAGCAGGCGGGCGGCGTCGATCTGCGTGCGCATGTCCGCGAGCTGGAAGGCGACCCCCTGGTTGTCGATGACGGGCCGGCCGAACTGCTCCCGGGTCCTCGCGTAGTCGAGGGCGACCTCGTACGCGGCCCGCGCGGTGCCCACCGCCATCGCGCCGACCGCCGGGCGGGACGCCTCGAAGGTGGCCATGGCGGCGTTCTTGACGCGCTCGCCGCCCTTCTTCGCCTTCTCGCGCGCGCGGGCGAGCCGCTCGTCCAGCTTCTCCTTGCCGCCGAGCAGGCAGGAGCCGGGGACGCGCACGTCGTCGAGGATCACCTCGGCGGTGTGCGAGGCGCGGATGCCGTGCTTCTTGAACTTCTGGCCCTGGGACAGGCCGGGCGTGTTCGGCGGGACGATGAAGGAGGCGTGGCCCTTGGAGCCGAGCTCCGGGTCGACCACGGCCACCACGACGTGGACGTTGGCGATGCCGCCGTTGGTCGCCCAGGTCTTCGTGCCGTTGAGCACCCACTCGTCCTTGGCCTCGTCGTACACCGCGCGCGTGCGCATGGAGGCCACGTCGGAGCCGGCGTCGGGTTCGGAGGAGCAGAAGGCGGCGACCTTGACGTCATGGGCGTCGCCGTACATCTGGGGGATCCAGGTGCCGATCTGCTCCTCGGTGCCGTTGGCGAGGACGCCCACGGCGGCCAGGCCGGTGCCGACGATGGACAGGGCGATGCCCGCGTCGCCCCAGAACAGCTCCTCCATGGTCATCGGGATGCCGAGACCGGTGGCGTCGAAGTACTGCCGGGCGTAGAAGTCGAGGGAGTAGATGCCGACCTTGGCGGCCTCCTGGATGACCGGCCAGGGAGTCTCCTCGCGCTCGTCCCATTCGGCGGCCGCGGGGCGGATCACGTCGGCGGCGAAGCCATGGAGCCAGTCCCGGACCTCCTTCTGTTCGTCGTTGAGCTCCATGGTGAACTCGGCCATGTCCCCTCCAGCGGCGCACCTGCATGTTACTTGCGGTAACGTCAGTCTGTTACCGGCCGGTAGGAAAGTCAACTCCCGATCATCCGTCGGCAGCTCGTTCGATGTCCGGGGCGGGTTCGGTGTTAGTTTGCGCAGGCGTCACCGGACACAGCACGGGTGGGGGAGAGCACATGGAGACCACACAGCGAGCCGATCAGCAGCGGTCCGCCGACCGACGCCGGCGCGAGCTGCTGGAGGCGGCCGACCGGGTGGTGCTGCGCGACGGGCCCCAGGCGTCGATGAACGCCATCGCCGCGGAGGCCGGCATCACCAAGCCGATCCTCTACCGCCACTTCGGCGACAAGGGCGGGCTGTACGCCGCGCTCGCCAAGCGCCACACGGACGCGCTGCTGGATTCCCTGCGGGCGGCGCTGGACGCGCCGGCGGACCGGCGCGAGCGGGTGGAGTCCACCCTGGACACGTACCTGGCGGCGATCGAGGCGCGGCCCCAGGTCTACCGCTTCCTGATGCATCCGGCGGAGGGCTCGCCGGGCGACCAGGGCTTCGACGTCGGCAAGCACAGCGCGCCCCTGCTCCGCAGGATGGGCGAGGAACTGGCCCAGGTGATCGAGGAGCGGCTCGACCTCGGGCCGGACAGCCAGCGGCTGGCCCGGGTGTGGGGACACGGGATCGTCGGCATGATGCACGCCGCCGGGGACTGGTGGCTGGGCGAGCGGCCGTGTTCCCGGGCCGAGCTGGTGCGCAGCCTGGCCGACCTGCTGTGGGGGCGGCTCACGGCGGCCGGGGACAGGGTGGGCGGGCCGGGGTTCTGACCTCCCCCGGCCACCGGCGCCCGCCCGGGGTCCGCCGCCGCGTTCACCGGTTCCACGGGGCGCGCGCCACCTGCCGCATGAGGCGGCGGTGGCGCCGGCCCGTCAGGCGGTCGGCGTACAGCCGGCCCTCCAGGTGGTCGCACTCGTGCTGCAGGCAGCGGGCGAAGAACCCCGTGCCGTGCACCGTCACCGGCTCCCCGGTCACCGTGAAGCCCGTCACGACGGCGTGGTCGTGGCGCTCCGTGGCCGCCTCCAGGCCCGGCAGCGACAGACAGCCCTCCGGCCCGCGCACCACCACCCCGTCGGTCTCGACGAGCCGGGGGTTGACCACGTGCCCCAGATGGCGCACGTCCTCGTCGTCCGGGCAGTCGTACACGAACACCCGCAGCGGTTCGCCGATCTGGTTCGCGGCCAGCCCCACCCCGTGCGCCGCGTACATGGTGGCGAACAGGTCCTCCACGAGCGCCGCCAGCCGGGGCCCGAAGTCGGTGACCTCCCGGCACGGTTCGCGCAGCACCGCGTCGCCGAGCAGGGTCAGGGGGCGGACGCGCCCGCGGGCGCCCGGGATGGAACCGTGTCGCATGACCGCAAGGGTACGGTTCCACCTGATCATGCCCCACCGCGCGGGCAGGCCGGGATTCGGGAGTGCGAACGGATCTCGATAGGCTGACGTCCACACCACGTGTCCGGCAGGCTTCAGGGCGCGGCGCGTACGCAAGGAGGATCGAGAACTGATGGCAGGCAACTCGGACCCGCTCACGCCGCGGGCCAAGCTGGCCGTGACCGCGGGCAAGGCGGTCGCAGCGGCATCCCGTGCCGCGGGACGCGGCAGCGGTTCGGTGATCGGCGGCCGGGTGGCCCTCAAACTCGACCCCGACCTCCTCGGCAAGCTCGCCCAGAACCTGGACTGCGTCCTGGTCTCGGCGACCAACGGCAAGACCACGACCACCCGGCTCATCGCCGAGGCCCTGCGCGCGGCGGGGCCGGTGGTCTCCAACGCGCTCGGCGCCAACATGCCCGCCGGCATCACCTCGGCGCTCGCGGGCGGCTCGGACGCCCGGTACGGCGTCATCGAGGTCGACGAGAAGTATCTCGCCGGCGTCGCCCGGGACACCGAGCCGAAGTGCATCGCCCTGCTCAACCTCTCCCGCGACCAGCTCGACCGGGCCGCCGAGACCCGGATGCTCGCCGAGAACTGGCGCGAGGGCCTGGCCGGCTCCAAGGCGGTCATCGTCGCCAACTGCGACGACCCGCTGGTGGTGTGGGCCGCCTCCTCCTCCCCCAACGTGATCTGGGTCGCCGCCGGGCAGATGTGGAAGGACGACGCCTGGTCCTGCCCGTCCTGCGGCGGCGTGATGCAGCGGCCCGGCGACGACTGGTTCTGCGGCGAGTGCGGTTTCCGCCGGCCCACGCCGACCTGGGCGCTCTCCGGTGACCACGTCCTGGACCCGCACGGCTCCGCCTGGCCGATCCACCTCCAGCTGCCGGGCCGCGCCAACAAGGCCAACGCCGCCACCTCCGCGGCCGTCGCCGCCGTCTTCGGCGTGCCGCCGCAGGTCGCCCTGGAGCGCATGTACCAGGTGCAGGCGGTGGCCGGGCGCTACGACGTCGTCCAGTTCCAGGGCCGCGACCTGCGGCTGCTGCTGGCGAAGAACCCGGCCGGCTGGCTGGAGACGTTCTCCCTGATCGACCCGCCGCCGGCCCCGGTGATCCTGTCGGTGAACGCGCGCAGCGCCGACGGCACCGACACCTCCTGGCTGTGGGACGTCGACTACACGCGGCTGACCGGCCACCCGATCTGCGTGATCGGTGACCGGAAGCTGGACCTCGCGGTGCGCCTGGAGGTCGCCGACCAGCAGTTCCAGGTCTGCGAGAACCTCGACCAGGCCGTTCAGCTGTGCCCGCCGGGCCGGATCGAGGTCATCGCGAACTACACCGCGTTCCAGGATCTGCGCCGCCGGGTCGGCAACTGACCACCGAGCACTCAGGGGAACTTTCGTGAGCGACAACAGCCTGCGGATCGTCTGGATCTACCCGGACCTCCTCAGCACCTACGGCGACCAGGGCAACGTCCTGGTCATGGAGCGCCGGGCCCGGCAGCGGGGCCTGGACGTGGCCCGGCTCGACGTGCGCAGCGACCAGCCGATCCCGACCTCCGGCGACATCTACCTGATCGGCGGCGGCGAGGACCGGCCGCAGCGGCTCGCGGCCGAGCGGCTGCGCCGGGACGGCGGCCTGTACCGGGCGGTGGAGAACGGCGCGATCGTGTTCTCGGTGTGCGCCGGCTACCAGATCCTCGGCCACGAGTTCATCAACGACCTCGGCCAGCGGGAGCCCGGCCTCGGCCTGCTCGACGTGGTCTCGGTGCGCGGCGAGGGCGAGCGGTGCGTCGGCGACGTGCTGGCCGACATCGACCCGCGCCTCGGCCTGCCCCCGCTGACCGGCTTCGAGAACCACCAGGGCGTCACCCACATCGGCCCCACCGCCCGCCCGCTCGCCCAGGTGCGCTTCGGCAACGGCAACGGCACCGGCGACGGCACCGAGGGCGCGTACAACGAGACGGTCTTCGGCACGTACATGCACGGGCCGGTGCTGGCCCGCAACCCGCAGATCGCGGACCTGCTGCTGAAGCTGGCCCTCGACGTGAACGCGCTGCCGCCGGTCGACGACCACTGGTACGAGGCGCTCCGCAACGAGCGCATCGCGGCCGCGCAGCAGACCGCCTAGGAGCGGGGGCGCCGCGCGGCCGCCCGGCGCGCCGCGGCTGTCCGGCCCTTCGTCAACGGCCCGTCTGACGGTGCGTCCGCACAGGTGAGCGCGATCGTCCAGCAGGCGGACGCATGCTTCGGCCCCGCCCCCTGCTGCGGCTAGGGTGGCGGGGATCGAACCGGACAGCGCGGTCCGGTCCCCGTGCCCACGTGGAGAAGGTATTTCGGGCTATGCGCATTGGTGTCCTCACCTCCGGCGGCGACTGCCCCGGCCTGAACGCCGTCATCCGGTCCGTCGTGCACCGTGCCGTCGCCGACCACGGCGACGAGGTCATCGGCTTCCGGGACGGCTGGAAGGGCCTTCTGGAATGCGACTACCTCAAGCTCGACCTCGACGCGGTGGGCGGCATCCTCGCCCGCGGCGGCACCATCCTCGGCTCCTCCCGGGTCCGTCCCGAGCACCTGCGGGACGGCGTCGAGCGGGCCAGGGGCCACGTCGGGGAACTCGGACTCGACGCGATCATCCCGATCGGCGGCGAGGGCACGCTGAAGGCGGCCCGGCTGCTGTCGGACAGCGGCCTGCCGATCGTCGGCGTGCCGAAGACCATCGACAACGACATCGCCGTCACCGACGTCACCTTCGGTTTCGACACCGCCGTCACCGTCGCGACCGAGGCCCTGGACCGGCTGAAGACCACCGCCGAGTCCCACCAGCGGGTGCTGATCGTGGAGGTCATGGGCCGGCACACCGGCTGGATCGCCCTGCACTCGGGCATGGCGGCCGGCGCGCACGCCGTCGTCGTGCCGGAGCGGCCCTTCGACATCGAGGAGCTGGCCCGGAAGGTCGGCGAGCGGTTCGCGGCGGGCAAGCGGTTCGCCATCGTCGTGGCGGCCGAGGGGGCCAAGCCGAAGCCCGGGACCATGGAGTTCGACGAGGGCGGCAAGGACGCCTACGGGCACGAGCGGTTCGCCGGGATCGCCCGCCAGCTCTCCATGGAGCTGGAGCGGCGCCTCGGCAAGGAGGCCCGGCCGGTGATCCTCGGGCACGTCCAGCGCGGCGGGACCCCGACGGCGTACGACCGGGTGCTCGCGACGCGGTTCGGGTGGCACGCGGTGGAGGCCGTGCACCGCGGGGAGTTCGGGAAGATGACCGCGCTGCGCGGGACGGACATCGTCATGGTGTCGCTGGCGGAAGCCGTGGAGACGCTGAAGACGGTGCCGCGGGAGCGGTACGCCGAGGCCGAGTGCGTGCTGTAGGCCGTACGCGGGTCCCGGCCGCCCCCGGTCGCAGCGGCGGCCGGGGGCGGTTCTACTCTGGTGCGGACAAACAGCTGTCGGCAGACAGCTGGGACGTCACGGCACATTCCCCCACGAAACAGGAGCCGGTCGATGGACCACAGCGGGCACGGCACGACCATGGATCTGCCGCCGTTCACGCTGGGACGAGGCCTCGGATGGTCGACGGACCCCTTCTTCCTCGTCGCCTGCCTGCTGGGACTGGCGCTGTACGGATGGGGCGTCGTGCGGCTCGTGCGGCGCGGGGACAAGTGGCCGGTCGGACGGACCGTCGCCTACGTCGCCGGTGTGCTGAGCATCGGGCTGATGATGTGCACGAGGCTGAACGACTACGGCATGGTCATGTTCAGCGTGCACATGGTGCAGCACATGGTGATCAGCATGGTCTCGCCCATCCTGGTCCTGCTCGGCGCGCCGATCACGCTGGCGCTGCGCGCGCTGCCGACGGCGGGCCGCGGGCGCAGGGGGCCGCGCGAGCTGCTGCTGATGCTGCTGCACAGCCGCTACATGCGGATCGTCACGCACCCCGTGTTCACCATCCCGCTGTTCATCGCGAGCCTGTACGGGCTGTACTTCACCCCGCTGTTCGACTTCCTGATGGGCTCCAAGGTGGGGCACATCGCGATGATGGTGCACTTCCTCGCCGTCGGCCTGGTGTTCTTCTGGCCGATCATGGGTGTGGACCCCGGCCCGCACCGGCCCGGCCATCTGATGCGGATGCTGGAGCTGTTCGCGGGCATGCCGTTCCACGCCTTCTTCGGCATCGCGCTGATGATGGCGTCCACGCCGATGGTCGGGACGTTCGAGAACCCGCCCGCCTCGCTCGGCATCGAGGCCCTGGCCGACCAGAACGCCGCGGGCGGCATCGCCTGGGCGTTCAGCGAGATCCCGTCGGTGCTGGTGCTGATCGCGCTGCTGTTCCAGTGGCACGCGTCGGACCAGCGGCAGGCCAGGCGCAAGGACCGGGCCGCCGACCGCGACGGCGACAAGGAACTGGAGGCGTACAACGCCTATCTGGCCTCGCTGAACGCGCGCGGCCGCTGAGGGACCGTCCGGCGGCGGCGCGGGACGCCCGGGAGAGCGCCCGGGCAGGGCGCCGGTGCGCGCCCTGCGGGCCGGGCGGGGCGCGGCTGCGCGGACCCGCCCCGGCCGCGGCCCGGAGAAATCCGGCACTCGTCCGGCCATGGGCCCCGTGCGGAAGCGGAACGGGGGCACCATGGAGGGGACGGACCATGAGGAGGGTGTCGCGATGCCCGGTTCTACGGACGGCTCCACGAAGGCGATGGGGGTGCTCACCGTCGGCGGACTCGTCGTGGTGACCGCCTACACGGTGGCGCTCGGCAGCAACGGCTGGCTGTGGTTCGGCTGGGTCGTCCTGGGGCTGATCACCCTCGGCATGATCGCCACCACCCGCAGCACCTGACGCGCACCCGCGGCGTCCGGCGGCTCACTCCCGGGTGAGCCGTCCCGCCGAGTGCACGCCCGGCTGGTACTTCGGCAGCCGGACGGTGATCCTCATGCCCGCGCCGACGGCGGTCTCGATGACGAGGCCGTAGTCGTCGCCGTAGACCTGGCGGAGCCGGTCGTCGACGTTGGACAGCCCGATGCCGCCCGAGGGGCTGACCTCGCGGGCGAGGATGCGGCGCAGCAGGACGGGGTCCATCCCGGCGCCGTCGTCCTCGATGACGACCAGGGCCTCGGCGCCCGCGTCCTGCGCGGTGATCTGGATGCGGCACGTGTCGGCCCTGCCCTCCAGGCCGTGCTTGACGGCGTTCTCCACGAGCGGCTGCAGGCACAGGAAGGGCAGGGCGACCGGCAGCACCTCGGGGGCGATCTGCAGGGTGACGGCCAGGCGGTCGCCGAAGCGGGCCCGGACCAGCGCCAGGTAGTGGTCGATGGCGTGGAGCTCGTCGGCCAGGGTGGTGAAGTCGCCGTGCCGGCGGAACGAGTAGCGGGTGAAGTCGGCGAACTCCAGCAGCAGCTCGCGGGCGCGCTCGGGGTCGGTGCGGACGAAGGAGGCGATCACCGCGAGCGAGTTGAAGATGAAGTGCGGGGAGATCTGGGCGCGCAGGGCCTTGATCTCGGCCTCGATGAGGCGGGTGCGGGACTGGTCGAGGTCGGCGAGTTCGAGCTGGACGGAGACCCAGCGGGCCACCTCGCCGGCGGCCCGGACCAGGACGGCGGACTCGCGGGGCGCGCAGGCCACGAGGGCGCCGTGCACCCGGTCGTCGACGGTGAGCGGGGTGACGACGGCCCAGCGGACCGCGCAGTCGGGGGTGTCGCAGGCGAGCCGGAACGCCTCGCCGCGGCCGGTCTCCAGCGGCCCGGCCAGGCGCTCCATGATCTCCGCACGGTGGTGGGCGCCCGCCCCGTCCCAGACCAGGACCTCCTTGAGGTCCGTCAGGCACAGCGCGTCGGTGCCGAGCAGGGAGCGCAGCTTGCGGGCCGCCTTGCGGGCGGTCTCCTCCGTCAGGCCCGCCCGGAGCGGGGGCGCGGCCAGGGAGGCGGTGTGCAGGGTCTGGAAGGTGGCGTGCTCGACGGGGGTGCCGAGCCCGGCGAGGCCGGCGGGCCGGGCCGTGCGGCGGCCCAGCCAGAAACCGGCGGCCAGCAGCGGGAGCGCGGCCACGCACAGGCCGGCCAGGAAGCCGCTCATGCCGTCGTCTCCGTCCGCAGTTCCTCCGGCAGGTGGAAGCGGGCCAGGATCGCCCCGGTCCCGGCCGGCACCCGGCCCGGGGTGGCCAGGGACACCAGCGCCATGGTCAGGAAGCCCAGCGGCACCGACCACAGCGCGGGCCAGGCGAGCAGCGCGTGCAGCGCCCCGCCGCCGGGGAGGCCCGCCATGGTCGCGGCGACGGCCAGCAGCGCGGAGCCGCCGCCCACCAGCATCCCGGCGGCGGCGCCGGGCGGGGTCAGGCGCCGCCACCAGATGCCGAGGACGAGCAGCGGGCAGAACGACGACGCGGACACGGCGAAGGCGAGCCCGACGGCGTCGGCGACCGGCAGCCCGCCGACGAGGAAGCTCGCCGCGAGGGGGACGGCCATGGCGAGCACCGTGCCGAGCCGGAAGTGCCGGACGCCGCGCGCGGGCAGGACGTCCTGGGTGAGGACGCCCGCCACGGCCATGGTCAGCCCGGAGGCGGTGGACAGGAACGCGGCGAAGGCGCCGCCGGCGACCAGCGCGCCGAGCAGGTCGCCGCCCACTCCCCCGATCATGCGGTCGGGCAGCAGCAGGACGGCGGCGTCCGCGTCGCCGGTGAGGGTGAGCTCGGGGGCGTAGAGGCGGCCCAGGGCGCCGTACAGGGGCGGCAGGAGGTAGAAGGCGCCGGTCAGGCCCAGCACCGCGACGGTGGTGCGGCGGGCGGCGACGCCGTGCGGGCTGGTGTAGAAGCGGACCACGACGTGCGGCAGCCCCATGGTGCCGAGGAAGGTGGCGATGATCAGCCCGTACGTGGCGTACAGCGGGCGTTCCTCGCGGCTCTCGGCCTGTGAGGGCAGCAGGTTCCCCCCGGTGCGTTCGGCTGCCGGGACCGGGGTGCCCCGGTCGAAGGTGAGGCGGGTGCCGGCCTCGATGCGGTGGGTGCCGGCGGGCAGGCTCAGCCGGGTGTCCTGGTGGGCGCGGCCGTCGACCGTGCCGCTGACGGTGACGGTCAGGGGCCGCTCCAGCCTCAGGTCGAGGCTGTCGCCGACGTGGACGGACCGCTGCTCGCGGAAGGCCGCCGGTTCCTCGAAGGCGTGCCGGGGGGCTCCGTCGCCCCGCCAGGCCAGGAGCAGGAAGAGCGCGGGGACCAGCAGGGCGGTGAGTTTCAGCCAGTACTGGAAGGCCTGCACGAAGGTGATGCTGCGCATGCCGCCGGCGGCGACGATCGCGGTGACCACGACGGCGACGATCACCCCGCCGAGCCAGGCGGGCGCCCCGGTGAGCACGGTCAGGGTCAGCCCCGCGCCCTGGAGCTGCGGCAGCAGGTACAGCCAGCCGACGCCGACGACGAACGCCCCCGCCAGCCGCCGCACCGCCGGGGAGGCGAGCCGGGCCTCGGCGAAGTCGGGCAGGGTGTAGGCGCCGGAGCGGCGCAGCGGGGCGGCGACGAACAGCAGCAGCACCAGGTAGCCGGCGGTGTAGCCGACCGGGTACCAGAGCATGTCCGGGCCCTGCACCAGCACCAGGCCGGCGATGCCGAGGAAGGAGGCGGCGGAGAGGTACTCGCCGCTGATGGCGGCGGCGTTCAGGCGGGGGCCGACGGTGCGGGAGGCGACGTAGAAGTCGGAGGTGGTGCGGGAGATGCGCAGGCCGAACGCGCCGACGAGGACGGTCGCCACGACGACGAGGGCGACGGCGGGGACTGCGTAGCTGGAGTTCATCGGTCGTGGCCGTCCGGGATTCAGCGGTCCTCGACGAGGCGCACGAAGTCGCGTTCGTTGCGCTCGGCGCGGCGTACGTACCAGCGGGCGAGGAGGACGAGCGGGGCGTACAGGCAGAAGCCGAGGACGGCCCATTCCAGGCGGCGGGCGCCGGGCAGCGCCGCGAACAGCAGCGGCAGCGGGCCGACCAGCAGCCCGAGGACCGCAAGGACGGCGAGGGCGGCGCGCAGCTGGGTGCGCATCAGGGAGCGGACGTAGGTGTGGCCGAGCGTGGTCTGCTCGTCGATCTCGGTGCGGGGCCGGTAGTAGCCGAAGGCGTGGGGGTACCGCCCGCGCGAGCGGAGCCGGGCGTGGGGAAGGGCGCGGCGGGGCGGGCCGGTGACGACGACGCGGCGTTCGGCGGGGTCCTGGTTCGGCACCGTCAGGGCCTCCTCATGAGCAGGTCCCGCAGCTCGCGGGCGTGGCGGCGGCTGACCTGGAGTTCCTCGGAGCCGACCAGCACGCTGACCGCGCCCGCGTCCAGCCGGAGCTCGTCGATGTGGCGCAGGGCGACCAGGTGGCGGCGGTGGATGCGGACGAAGCCGCGGGAGCGCCAGCGCTCCTCCAGGGTGGACAGCGGGATGCGGACGAGGTGGCTGCCCTTGTCGGTGTGCAGGCGGGCGTAGTCGCCCTGCGCCTCGACGTGGGTGATGTCGTCGACCGCGACGAAGCGGGTCACGCCGCCGAGCTCGACGGGGATGTGGTCCGGGTCGGGCTCGTGCACGGGGACGCGCGGGGCGGTGCCGCGCAGCTCGGCGGCGCGTCGCACGGCCTCGGCCAGGCGTTCCCTGCGGACCGGCTTGAGGACGTAGTCCACGGCCTTGAGGTCGAAGGCCTGCACGGCGAAGTCCTCGTGCGCGGTGACGAACACGACCAGCGGCGGCCGGGCGAACCCGGTGAGCAGCCGGGCGAGGTCGAGGCCGTCCAGGCCGGGCATCTGGATGTCGAGGAAGACCACGTCGATCGCCTCCGGCCCGTGCGGCCCGGACTCCAGCGCGCGGTTGATGCGGCGCAGCGCCCCGGTCGCGTCGCCGGCGCCTTCCGCGCTGCCGATGCGCGGGTCGGCGTTGAGCAGGTAGAGCAGTTCCTCCAGTGAGGGGCGTTCGTCGTCGACGGCCAGAGCGCGCAGCATGAACGTGGAGTGTAGGTGGAATCCGTACGCCTGGACACGGGATCGGCGTGGACGTTTCCGCTGGGTACGGTGGCGGGGGCGGGGTGGATACAGTGCCCGCATGGACAGCAGGCCCGCGCCGTTCGACGAGCTCGACCGGAAGATCGTCACCGCGTTGATGGCGAACGCCAGGACCAGCTTCGCCGAGATCGGCGCGGAGGTCGGGCTGTCCGCGACGGCGGTCAAGCGCCGGGTGGACCGGCTGCGGGAGACCGGGGTGATCACCGGGTTCACGGCCACGGTGAAGCCGTCGGCGCTGGGCTGGCGCACCGAGGCGTACGTGGAGGTGTACTGCGAGGGCGCGGCCCCGCCCCGGCGGCTGGCGAAGGTGGTGCGCAACCATCCGGAGATCACGGCGGCGATGACGGTGACCGGCGGCGCCGACGCGCTGCTGCACGTGCGGGCGCGGGACGTGCAGCACTTCGAGGAGGTGCTGGAGCGGATCCGCGCGGAGCCGTTCATCCGCAAGACGATCAGCGTGATGGTGCTGTCCCATCTGATCCCGGACAGCCCGGAGGCCGGAGCCAGCCACGCCGCCCCGGACGACGCAGCAGACCTGCGCTGATCCGGGCGACGACGCAGCGTTCCTGCGCCGACACGCAGCTTTCGTCGCTTGTCGCCCGTCTCGCTCGCTTCCTACCGTGGTGTCACCCCTCGTCACGCACCGTCAGGAAGCGGAGGAACCCCTCTGTGCCCGACTCCCGTGTCCCGCGCCGGCGGCGCTTCCTCGTCTGCGAACCCAGACACTTCGCCGTGCACTACGCGATCAACCCCTGGATGGATCCCGGCCGGTCCGTCGACGTCATCCGCGCCCTGGACCAGTGGCGGGCGCTGGTCGACGCCTACCGCGCCCACGGGCACACCGTCGAGACCGTGGCGCCCGTGCCCGGGCTGCCGGACATGGTCTTCGCCGCCAACGCGGCGGTCGTGCTGGAGGGGCGGGTCCTCGGCTCGCTGTTCCACGCGCCCGAGCGCCGCGCCGAGTCCCTCCCGTACGAGGCCTGGTTCAAGCAGGCGGGTTTCGAGGTCCACCGGCCCGGATCGGTCTGCGAGGGCGAGGGCGACCTGGTGCCGGCGGGCCGCTGGATCCTCGCCGGGACCGGCTTCCGCACGACCCCCGAGGCCCACCGGGAGGCGCAGGAGTTCTTCGGCGTCCCGGTGATCGGCCTGACGCTGGTGGACCCGTACTTCTACCACCTGGACACGGCGCTGTTCGTCCTCGACGACGAGGGCGACGGGAACGTCGCCTACTACCCCGGGGCGTTCTCGCCCGGCAGCCGTGAGGTGCTCGCCCGGCTGTACCCGGACGCGGTGATCGCCACCCGCGAGGACGCGCTGGCGTTCGGCCTCAACGCCGTCTCCGACGGACGTCACGTCTTCCTCTCGCCGGGGGCGACGGCCCTGGCCGGCCAGGTGGCCGACCGCGGCTACGTCCCCGTCCCCGTCGACCTGTCCGAGTTCCACAAGGCCGGCGGCGGCATCAAGTGCTGCACCCAGGAGATCCGGGAGAACCGCTCATGACCGCACCCGCCCGCACCCGTACCTCCGACGAGCTGATCCGGGCGGAGGAGCCGGTCCTCGCGCACAACTACCATCCGCTGCCCGTGGTGGTCTCCCGTGCCGAGGGCGCCTGGGTGGAGGACGTGGAGGGCCGCCGCTACCTGGACATGCTGGCCGGGTACTCGGCGCTCAACTTCGGCCACCGGCACCCGGCGCTGATCGAGGCGGCCCACCGCCAGCTGGACCGGCTCACCCTCACCTCGCGCGCCTTCCACAACGACCGGCTCGCCGGGTTCGCCGAACGGCTGGCCGCGCTGACCGGCCAGGACATGGTGCTGCCCATGAACACCGGCGCGGAGGCCGTGGAGAGCGGCATCAAGGTGGCCCGCAAGTGGGCGTACGACGTCAAGGGCGTCCCGGCCGACCGGGCGACGATCGTGGTCGCGGCGGACAACTTCCACGGCCGCACGACGACGATCGTCGGCTTCTCGACGGACGAGACGGCGCGGGCCGGTTTCGGCCCCTTCGCGCCGGGCTTCCGGATCGTGCCGTACAACGACCTGGCCGCGCTGGAGGCGGCCGTCGACGACACGACGGCGGCCGTGCTCATCGAGCCCGTCCAGGGCGAGGCGGGCGTCGTCGTCCCGGACGACGGCTACCTGGCCGGGGTGCGGGAGCTGACCCGCCGCGCGGGCTGCCTGTTCGTGGCGGACGAGATCCAGTCGGGCCTGGGCCGCACCGGGCGCACGCTCGCCGTGGAGCACGAGTCGGTCGTCCCGGACGTCGTGCTGCTGGGCAAGGCGCTGGGCGGCGGCATCGTCCCGGTGTCGGCGGTGGTGGCGCGCCGGGAGGTGCTCGGGGTGCTGCACCCGGGCGAGCACGGCTCGACGTTCGGCGGCAACCCGCTGGCGGCGGCGGTCGGCACGGCGGTGGTGGAGCTGCTGGAGACCGGCGTGTTCCAGCGGCGCGCCGCCGAGCTGGGCGAGGTGCTGAGGGAGGGCCTGACGGCGCTCGTCGGCAAGGGCGTCGTCGGCTTCCGCGCGCGGGGCCTGTGGGCGGGCGTCGACGTCGACCCGGTGCTCGGCACCGGCCGCGCGGTCAGCGAACGGCTGATGCGGGAGGGCATCCTGGTCAAGGACACCCACGGTTCCACCATCCGCCTGGCCCCGCCGCTGACGATCACGGCCGAGGAGCTTCGGGGGGCGCTCGAGACGCTGGAGAAGGTCCTCGCCGAAGGACTCGCGGAGAGGGCCTGAGCCGCGGAGCGGCCCGGTGCCCGGCGCCGGCCCGTCGGCGCGCGGAACGGCCGCGGTCTCAGCCCGCGTCGCGGGGCGGCCGCGGCCCGTCCGGCTGCGCCGCGCCGTCCGCGCGTCCGGCGGCCCGGTCCCGGTCGAGCCGTGCCACGTGCTCGACGTTCTCCCGGTCCTCGGCGTCGTCGCTGGGCCCGCCGGCGAACCAGGCGTCGAGGATCTCCTTCAGCAGCGGCCCGGAGGTCAGCCGCAGGCTGAGGGCGAGGACGTTGGCGTCGTTCCAGCGGCGGGCGCCGTCCGCCGTGTAGGCGTCGGTGCACAGCGCCGCCCGTACGCCCGGCACCTTGTTCGCGGCGATCGACGCGCCCGTCCCGGTCCAGCAGCACACCACCGCCTGGTCGGCCGTCCCGGCGGCGACCTCCCGGGCGGCCGTCTCCGTGCACGCGGCCCACCGGGGGTCCGCCCCGGGGCGCAGCGCCCCGTGCGTCCGTACGTCGTGGCCGCGTCCGCGCAACTCCTCGACGAGGAGGCGGGCCACGGGTTCGTCCATGTCCGAGGAAACGGCGATCCGCATGTCCGGGAGCCTACCCGGCCCGGTTCCGGCCGGCCTGCCCCGCACCTACACTTGCACCCCGCCGGGCCCACGGGTGAGCCGCGCGGACGCGGCGCTCGAGTGAGGAGCGAGGCCTTGTTCTACCACCTGCTGAAGTACGTGCTGCTGGGCCCGTTGCTGAGACTGGTCTTCCGCCCGCGGATCGAGGGCCTGGACAACGTCCCGTCGTCGGGCCCGGCCATCGTCGCCGGCAACCACCTGTCGTTCTCGGACCACTTCCTGATGCCCGCGGTCCTCGGACGGCGCATCACCTTCCTCGCGAAGGCCGAGTATTTCACCGGCCCCGGCCTCAGGGGCCGGCTGACCGCGGCCTTCTTCCGCGGCGCCGGGCAGATCCCGGTCGACCGTTCCGGCAAGGAGGCGGGCCGGGCGGCGATCCGCGAGGGGCTCGGCGTGCTGCGCAGGGGCGAACTGCTCGGCATCTACCCGGAGGGCACCCGCTCGCACGACGGCCGGCTCTACAAGGGCAAGGTCGGCGTCGCGGTGATGGCGCTGAAGGCCGGGGTGCCGGTGGTGCCGTGCGCGATGATCGGCACCTTCGAGGCGCAGCCGCCGGGCAGGGTCGTGCCCCGCGTCCGCCCCGTGACGATCCGCTTCGGCGAGCCGCTGGACTTCTCCCGCTACGCCGGCCTGGAGGACGACAGGACGGTCCTGCGCGCGGTCACCGACGAGATCATGTACGCGATCCTGTCGCTGTCGGGGCAGGAGTACGTCGACGAGTACGCGGCCGTCGTCAAGGAGAAGCAGGCCGCCGCGAGGGAGCGCAGGTTCCCCCGGATGCCGCTGAGCTGATCTCTGCCCTCGGCAGAACCGCCTGGAACCGGCGCGCCGGTGACCGTACGGTCACGGCATGGGACGTGCTGTGGTGATCGGGGCGACGGGACAGATCGGGCGGGTGGCCGTGGGCGCGCTGGCCCGGGACGGCTGGGAGGTCACGGCCGTCTCGCGGGGCGGCGGC
Source organism: Streptomyces glaucus (assembly GCF_039533365.1). Classification (NCBI taxonomy): domain Bacteria; kingdom Bacillati; phylum Actinomycetota; class Actinomycetes; order Kitasatosporales; family Streptomycetaceae; genus Streptomyces; species Streptomyces glaucus. Next base: position 54,756 of record NZ_BAAATK010000021.1, on the reverse strand, counting down.
CGGGACGCGGACTGGCCGGACGGCGTGCGGGTGGCGCGGGCCGACCGGGAGGACGGCGCGGCGCTCGCCGCCGTGGTCGGCGACGGCTGCGAGGTGCTGGTGGACATGGTCGCCTTCTCGGCGGCGCACGCGCGGCAGCTGACCTCGCTGGCCGGCCGCGTCGGCTCGGCCGTGGTGATCTCCAGCGTGGCGGTCTACGAGGACGGCGCGGGACGCACCTTCGACACGCAGGACGAACCGGACGGTTTCCCCCACTACCCCGTGCCGGTCACGGAGCAGCAGCGCACGATCCGCCCCGGCGACACCTCGTACAGCACCCGCAAGGCGGCCCTGGAGCGTGAGCTGCTGGCCGCGGGCGACCGGCTGCCGACGACGCTGCTGCGGGCGGGCGCGGTCCACGGGCCGCACTGCCGGACCCCGCGCGAGCTGTACTTCGTCAAGCGCAACCTGGACGGCCGCAGGCGGCGGGTCCTCGCCTTCGGCGGCAGGAGCCGCTTCCACCCGGCGAGCGTCCACACCCTCGCGGAGCTGATCCGGCTGGCCGCCGCGCGGCCGGGCAGCCGCGTCCTCAACGCGGTCGATCCCGAGGCGCCGACGGTGGCGGAGATCGCGGCGGAGATCGACGCCGTGATGGGCGTGGAGACGGACACCGTGCTGGTGGACGGCCCGCCGCCCGCGCCCGGTGTGGGCGACACCCCGTGGTCGGTGCCGGCGGACGTGGTGTGCGACATGTCGGCCGCGGAGCGGGAGCTGGGCTACCGGCCGGTGGTCCGGTACGCGCAGACCCTGCCGGAGACGGTCGCGTGGATCGAGGGCCGGCTCGCCGGGCGGGACTGGCGGGAGGCGTACCCGAAGATGTTCCATGCCTACGGCGACCTGTTCGACTACGCGGCCGAGGACGCCTGGCTCGGGGCGTGACGGCGCCGGCCATCAGCGTGGCGGTGACCAGCGCACCCGCCGAACCGAGCGCCGTCACCCGCCGCTTCGGTCCACTCCCTCTCAGGAGGGTCCTCCCGGAGTGTCGTTGACGTGAGCACGGGGGATCCTCGCGGTTGTGCGTCGGCCGAGCACACAGGCGGCCGGGCTTCTGTGCCGGTCCGACAACCGGAGTTCAGCGTTCGGTCGGCGGAGCAGGGGAGAGAAGGGCCAGGGCCTCGTCGAGCAGTCGCCGCAGCCGCAGCGCGTCCGGCGCCACCGCGGTCACCAGGGCGGCGGGCCCGGCCAGCGGGACGACCGCCGCGCCCTCCCCCAGCACCCGCGCCGCCGCCGGCCGCCCGGCGAACTCCGGCCGTACGACGACGAGCTGGCCGACGGCACGGTGCCCGGCCAGCACGGCGGGCCCGTCCCAGCCGCCCGGCGCGCCGGGCCCGCAGGCCAGCTCCTGGTCGAGGACGCACCGTCCCGCGATCCGCACGGCGAGCCGGCTGGTGAGCCGTCCGGGTTCCTCGTGGGCCCGCCCGAGCACCTGCTCCTCGCGCAGCACGAGCCGGGCGCCCGCGGCCAGGTCGGCGCGGGTCGTGACGTACAGGTCGCTGCCCCGTACGGAGACCAACTGCTCCGGCAGCCAGCACAGTTCGCCGCCGCCGGCGACGGTGAGCCGTACGTCGTAGCGGGCCTCGCCCCTGGTCTGCCCCGGCAGCGCGAGGGTGGCGGCGGCCGAGCCGACGTCGAGCCGGGCCCCGTCGCCGACGTCCGCCGCCACCGTGAACCGGTCGCCGCCCAGCGGGCCGCTCATGGCCCCGACCAGCATGACCCGCGCCCCGGCGCCGCTGCCCCGGGTCCGCCGCAGCGCCAGCGGCCCGTCGCTCTCCAGCACGGGCAGGGCGGTGCCGCCCCGGCCGTCGGGCACCGCGCGGATCCGCGCGGTGGCCCGTACCCGGGTCCCGGTCATGCGGCCCACGCGGCAAGCCGCGCCCGCACCCAGTCGGCGACGTCCCGCACACCGGTTTCGCCCCTGAGCGACTGGAACACGACCGGCAGCCCGCCCCGCTGCGCCTTGGCGTCGGCGGCCATCCGCCCTAGGTCGGAGCCGACGTGCGGCGCGAGGTCGGTCTTGTTGACGACGAGCAGGTCGGCCGTGGTGACACCGGGTCCGCCCTTGCGCGGGATGTCGTCGCCGCCGGCGACGTCGATCACGAAGATCTGCGCGTCGACGAGCCCCTTGGAGAAGGTGGCGGTGAGGTTGTCCCCGCCGGACTCGACGAGGATCAGGTCCAGCGGTCCGGTCTCGTCCTCCAGGTCCTCCACCGCCTCCAGGTTGGCGGAGATGTCGTCCCGGATCGCGGTGTGCGGGCAGGCCCCCGTCTCCACGGCGGTGATCCGCTCGGGCGGCAGCACGGCCTCGCGCAGCAGGAACTCGGCGTCCTCGCGCGTGTAGATGTCGTTGGTGACGACGGCGAGCGACAACTCGTCGCGCAGCGCCCGGCAGAGCGCGGCGACGGTGGCGGTCTTCCCGGATCCGACGGGCCCGCCGAGCCCGATCCGCAGCGCCCGGCGGCCGCCGTCGGGGCGGCGGGCGTCGGCGCTGACGGCGGCGGGGCCGTCGGGGGAGTGGTCGAGGTGCATGAGGAGGCTCCTTCACAGCCAGCCCACGGGCCCTTCCGGCCCGTCCGGCGTTCGCGGTCACGGCCGTTCGGTCCGTGAGGGGAACAGGGGGCGAAGCCCCCGGCGGGATGCGGGGCGAGACCCCGCACGGGGATGCGGGGGCGGGGCCCCGGGGCGGGTGGGGGCGGGGGCGGGAACGGCGGGGCGGGGCCCGCTACGACGCGAACAGCCGCACCGGCCATCCCGCGTGCGCCTCCGCCCCGATCTCCAGCAGCGGCGCGGATCCCGCGGGCAGCGCGTCGGTCCCCTCGCCGGCCACCCGCCGCGCCGCCGCCACCGCCCGGTCGGCCACGCGGTCCGTCTCCGGCGCCAGCCGGGCCAGCACCGCGGTGGCGTCGAAGGGGTCCAGGCTCAGCAACCGCACCGTCGCCGCCGCCGGCCCGCTCACGCTCTCGTACGCCGCGCAGTGCGCCGCGTCCACGGCCTCCAGCCCGGCCGCCCGGGCCGCGAGCCCGAGCACCACCGGCTGGTGCGCCCCCTTGGGGAACGCCCGCGCCAGGGCGTCCAGTTCCGGTGACGGCCAGGTCGCGCGAGCGGCCCGCGTCAGCTGCCGCCCCAGTCGGCGCGCGGCGACGCGCAACGCGGGCGACGGTGTCCGCGCGTCCGCGGCGGCGTCCAGCTCCGCCGGGTCGGCCCCCAGCGCGGCCGCCGCGGCCAGCCCGGCCGCGACCAGCCCGGCCGTGTGCAACCGGCCCCGGCAGAAGTCCTCCAGACTCGCCGCCCCGGTGACGCGCCCGGCCCGGACGGCGGCCTCGGCCCCGCCGGAGTGCGCGTGGCCCCCGGCCGGGAAGCGGCCGTCGGCCAGGACCAGAAGTGCCGTGCGTGTCATCCGGCCGCTCCTCAGAAGAGGAAGTACCGCTGGGCCATGGGCAGTTCGGCGGCCGGGACCGCCTCGACGAGCTCCCCGTCGATGTGCACGGCGAAGCTGTCGGGGTCGATCCGCACGTCGGGCCGCGCGTCGTTCTCCCGCATGTCGGCCTTCGTCACGCCCCGGGTCGACTCGATGGCCACGAACCGCTTGCCCAGGCCCAGCCGCTCCGGCAGCCCGTCCTCGACGGCGAGCGGCGCCACGAAGTTGACCGAGTTCGCGGCCGGCGCCCGGCCGACCGCCCCGTACATCGGCCGGGGCAGGACCGGCTGCGGCGTCGGGATGGACGCGTTGGCATCGCCCATCTGCGCGTACGCGATCTGCCCGCCCTTGAGGACGAGGTGCGGCTTGACGCCGAAGAACGCCGGCTCCCACAGCACCAGGTCGGCGAGTTTGCCGGTCTCGACGGAGCCGATCTCCCGGGCGAGGCCCTGCGCGAGGGCGGGGTTGATCGTGTACTTGGCGACGTAGCGCCGCACCCGGCGGTTGTCCGCCCGCCCGTCGCCCGGCAGCGCTCCCCGGCGCCGCTTCATCGCGTGGGCCGTCTGCCAGGTCCGCAGCACGACCTCGCCCACCCGGCCCATGGCCTGGGAGTCGGACGAGATGATGGAGATGGCGCCCAGGTCGTGGAGGACGTCCTCCGCGCCGATCGTCGAGGGCCGGATCCGGGACTCCGCGAACGCCAGGTCCTCGGGCACGGCCGGGTTGAGGTGGTGGCACACCATCAGCATGTCGAGGTGCTCCTCGGCGGTGTTGACGGTGAACGGCCGGGTCGGGTTGGTGGAGCTGGGCAGCACGTGCGGCTCGGAGACCACGGTCATGATGTCCGGCGCGTGCCCGCCGCCCGCGCCCTCGGTGTGGTACGCGTGGATGCCCCGCCCGGCGATCGCGGCCAGCGTGTCACCGACGAACCCGGCCTCGTTCAGCGTGTCCGTGTGGATCGCGACCTGGATGCCGGTCTGTTCGGCGACGGTCAGCGAGGCGTCGATGACGGCCGGGGTGGAGCCCCAGTCCTCGTGCAGTTTCAGGCCGAGCGCGCCGCCCCGGATCTGCGACAGCATCGCCTCGTGGGAGACGGTGTTGCCCTTGCCGAGGAAGCCGACGTTGAGCGGGTAGGCCTCCATCGCCGCCAGCATCCGGGCCAGGTGCCAGGGGCCGGGCGTCACGGTGGTCGCCTTGGAACCCTCGGCCGGTCCGGTGCCGCCGCCGACCAGGGTGGTGATGCCGGCGGCGAGTGCCTCGTCGGCGATCTGCGGGCAGATGAAGTGGACGTGCGCGTCGATGGCGCCGGCCGTCAGGATCCGCCCGTTGCCCGCGATGATCTCCGTCTCCGGTCCGATGACCAGGTCCGGATGGACCCCGTCCATGGTGTCGGGGTTGCCCGCCTTGCCGATGCCGGTGATCCGGCCGTCGCGGATGCCGATGTCGGCCTTGACGACGCCCCAGTGGTCGACGATCACCGCACCGGTGACCACCGTGTCCGGGGTGCCGTCCGCGCGCGTCGCCCGGGACTGGCCCATGGACTCGCGGATCACCTTGCCGCCGCCGAACACGGCCTCGTCCCCGGCGCGCCCGGGCCCGCCGGAACGATCCTCCTCGATCTCGATCAGCAGGTCGGTGTCGGCGAGCCGGATGCGGTCGCCGGTGGTCGGGCCGAACAGGTCGGCGTAGACGGCACGCGGGATCTCAGGCATCGAGGGCACCTCCGGTCTCCCCGCGCAGCCCCGGCACCACGCGGGCGCCGGCGAGCGGGACGAGTTCGACGTCGACGGGGATCCCGGGCTCGAAGCGCACGGCGGTGCCGGCGGCCACGTTCAGCCGCTTGCCGCGCGCGGCGGCGCGGTCGAACTCCAGACCGGGGTTGGCCTCGGCGAAGTGGTAGTGGGAGCCGACCTGGACGGGCCGGTCGGCCGCGTTCAGGACGGTCAGCCGGGTGACCTCGCGGCCCTCGTTGCAGGCGATCGGCCCGTCGGCGAACAGGATCTCTCCGGGGATCACCGCGCCCCCTCAGACGATCGGCTCGTGGACGGTGACGAGCTTGGTGCCGTCCGGGAAGGTCGCCTCGACCTGCACGTCGTGGATCATCTCCGGGACGCCCTCCAGCACGTCGTCCCGGGTGAGCAGCGTGCGCCCGGAGGCCATGAGCTCGGCGACGGTGCGGCCGTCCCGCGCGCCTTCGAGGAGGTGCGACGTGATGAGCGCGACCGCCTCCGGGTGATTCAGTCTCAGACCGCGGGCCCGGCGCTTCTCGGCCACGTCGGCAGCCACATGGATGAGCAGCCGCTCCTGCTCGTGCGGGGTCAGTCGCACGTCCCACCTCACCGTCTCGCTCCGGACCGTGCGGGGTCCGGTCGCCGCAGCCCCGGGGCAAAGTCCCTGGTGGCGTGAGGGGGCAGGCTAGTCGGGGCGGGTTTCGGGCACGTTAACCGCGCGGTGGCCCGCCCGTTCCCCGGTCCGGTGCGGACTCCCCCGCCGGCGCCCGCGGGCCGTCCCGCGGCACGCCGACCGGGCGGGGCCGAGGACGGGCCGCCGGGCCGCGGGGTCCGGCGGGACGACGGCGCCCCCGCCGCGGCGGACGGGGCGCGCGGTCCTCTCCCGCCGGGCGGCCCGCTACGAGGCCGTGGGCCCCCGGTGTTCCGCCGCGACGCCGAACCGCCGGCGTTCGCGGGGGGCGGACGCGACCTCGCGGACGGTGGAGACCGCGCCGACCGCCTCCTCCTCGGTGAGCTCCCGGAGCTGTTCGAGCCGCTCCAGGTCGGCGGCGGAGACCAGGGCGACGAGGGGCTTGCCGTGCCGGGTCACGACGACGCGCTCGCCGCCGTAGACCACGCGGTTGATCAGATCGGCGAGCTCAGCCCTGGCTTGCGTCACCGGAATCTCGTAGGCCATGCCCCATCATAACGCTACGTACGTCCTGTACATTTTTTACAGACAGCCCCGGCGGAGACGTCTCCGCCGGGGACACCTGTGCCGGAGACGGCTCCGCCACGAGGAGGGATCGGCCATGATCCGACCGTCCGCCCGTCACGTCCTGCCCGAGTCCACCGAGCGCACCGGCTTCGGGACCAGGACGCTGGACCCGTACGCGAAGCTGCTGGAGGAACGGATCGTCTTCCTGGGGACGCGGATCGACGACACCGCGGCCAACGACGCGACAGCCCGGTTCATGCTCCTGGAGCACCAGGCCCCGGACCGGGACATCTCCCTCTGTCTGAACTCCCCCGGCGGCTCGTTCGGCGCAACGTCGGCCCTCTACGACACGATGCGGTACGTCGGCTGCGACGTGGCGACGGTCCGCCCGGGGCAGGCCGGCCCCGTCGCGGCGGTGCTGCCGGCCGCCGGCACGCCGGGCAAGCGGTCCGTCCTGCCGGGCGCGCGGCTGGTGCTCCGCCGACCCGCGCTGCCGGAGCCGGCCGAGGGACGGGTGAGCGACCTGGCCGTCCGGGCCGAGGAATTGGCGCGCGTCCGGGCCCGCCCGGAGGAGATGCTCGCCGCCCATACCGGACGCACCCCGGAGCAGGTCGGCGCCGACATCGAGCGGGACATGGCCCTGGACGCGCAAGGCACCCTGGAGTACGGGCCGGTGGACCGTGTCGTCCCCGGCCGCAGGGCCGCGCACGCCGCGCCCGGCGGGAGGTGAGGCGCCGATGCTGCCGCCGGAACCGCCACCGCTGCCCGCGCTCACCGGCGCCGAGGCCGAGTTGATCGACCGTTACCTCGACGTGGTCGATCTGCTCGGCCGGATCAACCCGGCGCGCCACGGCGACACCTACCGCGGACTGCGCGCCGCCCAGGCGCTGGTCGGCAAGGCCACCGCACTGCGTGACGCGCTCGCGCTGATGCACCACCGCGGCGAGCACGAACTGCACGCCCGCACGCTGGCGCGGGCGCTTCGGGTGCTGGACGGCGAGCGCCGCACGGCGCGCGTCACCCTGCCGCCGCGCTCCGACAGTTGAGGCACGCCGCGCCCGGTCCGGGCCGCCCGCCCGGCGGCGGAGCGTCCCGGACCGCCGTGGAAACCGGCTGAACGGCTTACCTCCTATCGGCGTACGCAGCCCTGCTGTTTCGGGGCCTTCGAGGTTGCGCAACAGCCGCGTCCCGAGGGTGGAATGGGGGGTTTCTTCGCTGGTCCGAGGGGGTGCGGGCGGTCTTGACAGAGACTCGGACGCACACCTGTCCACCCGAACGGGCGAGTGGTGAGTAACAACACAAATCCCCGGTTCCATTGGGATTTTCGGACATCCATGCGCCAAGATCCCTGTCTGACGACAAGCCCCCGCCACCGCGGCGGGGCGGTCCGGGCGGACGCCGAGTCCTGCCGCCGTCCGGACGACCGGTCGACAGGAGTGGATCGGCAGGAGTGGAGGACCCAAGCACGACGGGTCGCCGGAACGGCCGTCCCCGCACGGGAGACGCCGGGCCGAGCAGCCCTTGGGGTGAAGCCGCGTCAGCGGCCGGGCAACTTCGCCAGCCCGAATCCGACAGGTCATCCTTCACAGGCGGCTGACGAAGGGTTGCGCATGACTGCGCTCAATCGTGTCCCGTCGCTCATGGCCCGGGCCGGTACGGCCTCGGCCCTGACCATCGCCGCCGTGGGCGGCTCGATCGCGGTCCCGGGGGTCGCCTCCGAAGCGGCGGCGGCGAGTCCGGCGACGAAGGCGCTCCAGGTGGCGGCTTCCAAGAAGGGCTCCCCGTACAAGTGGGGCGCCACCGGGCCGTCCCGGTTCGACTGCTCCGGGCTGACGCTGTACTCGTTCAAGAAGGCCGGCAAGAAGCTGCCGCGCACGGCGGCCCAGCAGTACAACAAGACCCGCCACATCTCCGCCAAGAGCCGCAAGGCCGGGGACCTGGTGTTCTTCCACTCGGGCTCGAACGTCTACCACGTCGGCATCTACGCCGGCAGCGGCAAGATCTGGCACGCCCCGAAGACCGGGGACGTGGTGCGCCTGCAGAAGATCTGGACCAAGAGCGTCTGGTACGGCCGGGTGAGCTGACCCTTCCGGCGGGGCGGCGGCGCGTCGGGGCGCCGCCGCCCCCTCGGGGCGTGACGCGGGTCCACGTGGTTACCCGTGGCGCCATGGCCGACCACCGTCCCTGCACCGCACGCAACGAGACGCCGCTGGAACGCGCGGACCGCAACTTCGGTGAACTGCTCCAGGAGCTGCGTGTCACCCAGACCGGCGTGCAGATCCTGTTCGCCTTCCTGCTGTCGCTGGCCTTCACCGAGCGCTTCGAGGACCTCGACTCCGTCCAGCGTGCCGTGTACGTCGCCACGCTGCTGCTCGCGGTCCTCTCGGCCGCGCTCTTCACGGCACCAGCCGCCCTGCACCGCTCGCTCTTCCAGAAGGGCGCCAAGCCCCGTGTCGTGCAGGTGTCCGCACGGCTCGCCACGGTCGGCCTGGGCGTGCTGGTGTTCGCGTTCACCGGGTCGGTGACGCTCGTGGTGGACGTGACGACGAGCCGGACCGGCGGGCTGGCCGCCGGTGCGGCGACCCTCCTGGTGTGCCTCGGCCTGTGGGGGCTGCTGCCCCTGCTGGTCCGGCGCGGGGGCCCGGACGGGCGCCGGGGGCCTGCCGACACCCGGCCGGCTCCCCGGGACCGTGCAGCGGTGCCGCCCCGGGTGCCGCCGGCGCGGCACCCGGGGCGGTCCTGACCACGATCCGCCGTTCGCCGTCGGGGCGCCGGACCGGGTGCGGGAGCTGGTCCCGGTGACCGCCCCGGCGCCCCGGCCGGCGGCGCCTGCCGGTCCCCTGGCGGAGTGCGCCGGGCGGTCGCGTGACCGCTACGGCTCCTGCCGGCCCGCGGTCGGGAGGGGCTCGGCCGGAACCTGCCACGGCAGTTCGACGGAGACCGTCTTGCCGCCCTCGCGGGTCGGCCGGACGGTCAGCCGGCCGCCGTGCTCCGCCGTCAGCCAGCGGACGATCACCATTCCGCGGCCGTTGTCCTGCTGGACGGCGGCGGGCAGTCGTTTCGGGAAGCGCGGGTGAGCGTCGGTGACCTCGATGCGCAGCCGGCCGTCCGGATCGAGGGCGAGGGCCACGGTGAAGGTGGGCGACCGGCCGAGGGTGTGCTGAACGGCGTTGGTGGCGAGTTCGGAGACGATGAGGCGGACGGTGTCGGCCATGTCCGCGTCCGCCGGCAGACCCCACTCCAGGAGCGTGCCGGCCACATGGGCGCGGGCCGCGGAGACCGAGGCGGGCTCGCTCGGCAGAGTGACGGATGCTTCCAGATGGTCTGCCATGGCGGCGTCGTCCCTTTCCCCCGGGACCGCGGTCCGACACGACAGCGGATGGTTCGAGTACGGTCCCGGACTGGTGCCTCGCCGTCAGAGTGCCATCACCGGGCCGGTGAGGACGGCGATCCATCGAGATATGCATATATCTGTCGCCCGATACGGTGAAGTCTGCGGCGCGGGACCGGACGGGGGCGGCGCGGAGGGGGTAAGGAGGAGCCCATGCAGCACGGTCCCGCGGTGCGCCGCCGGAAACTGGGTGCCGAATTGCGTGCGCTGCGCGCCGCGGCGGGGCTCACCAGTGGTGAGGCGGCTCGCCTGGTGGGGTGGCACCAGTCGAAGGTGAGCCGGATCGAGACCGGCACGAGCGGGGTGAAGCCGGCCGATGTGCGCCTGCTCCTGGACGCCTACGCAGTGCGGGACGCCCAGTTGCGGGACCTGCTGCTGGTCCTGGCCGGCTCCGACGCCGGGGGCGGCCGGCACCACTGGTGGCACGCGTACCGGGGGGTGCTGCCGCCGACCTACCGGGACTTCATCAGCCTGGAGTCCCAGGCCACGGCGATGCGCACGCTGGAGACCACCGTCGTGCCCGGATTGCTGCAGACGTCGGAGTACGCCCGGGCGGTGACGCGGGCCGCGGTGGACGGGCTGTCGGAGGACCGGCTCGACACGCTGGTGGAGGTGCGGCTGGCCCGGCAGGACGTGCTGCGCGCGGATCCGCCGCTCAGGCTCAGCGCCGTCCTCGACGAGGCGGTGCTGCGCCGGGAGGTCGGCGGGCCCGGCGTGATGACCCGTCAGCTGACCCGGCTGGTGGAGGCGGCGCGCCTGCCCCAAGTGCGGTTGCAGGTGCTGCCGTTCGGGGCCGGGGCGCACATCGGCGTCACCGGCTCTTTCGTTATCTTCTCATTTTCGAGCACTTCTGATCTGGACGTGGTTGTTCTTGACCATTTGACGAGTAGTCTCTATCTCGAGCGGAAAGAAGACCTGGAGGCCTACACCGAGGCCTTCGACGCCCTTCGGATCCACGCCCTTTCCCCCGAGGACTCGTTGGATTACATCGCCGGGATAGCTGCCGGCGCGTAAGGAGGCACCATGTCCGCACTGCCTCGCACCATCACCCTCCCCTCCGAACTGCACGGCGTGCGGTGGCTGCGCAGCAGCTACAGCACGGGAGCGAACAACTGCGTCGAGACGGCCCGGCCCGGGGCCGGCCCGCTCGCCGGACTGCTCGCCGTGCGCGACTCCAAGAACCCGGCCGGGCCCGCACTGCTCTTCTCCCCCGACAGCTGGGCGGACTTCACGGCCGGAGTACATCGCATCTGATCAACGACGGAAGTTGATCGATTGAGACCGATCAATCTCGGTCAAAATCAATCACATTCCGCATCGTGCGAGACACGACCGTGTCACGCCGACTCATGGTCGCGTTTCGCCGATCACCTGCACAGCGCGTTCGATCTGCTCCCCGGAGAGGTCCGCGCGGGCGGTCAGCCTGAGCCGTGAGACGCCGTCGGGCACGGAAGGAGGACGGAAGCAGCCCACGGACAGGCCCGCCGCACGGCAGTCGGCCGCCCACCGCACGGCCCCCTCCGGGGAAGGCGCGCGCACGGAGACCACCGCGGCGTCCGGACGCACCGCTGCCAGACCCGCCGCGGTCAGGCGAGCGTGCAGCGCGCTCGCCACCGCGCGCACCCGCGCCGCGCGCTCCGGCTCGCGGCGCAGGATCCGAAGGGCGGCCAGCGCCGCGCCCGCCGCCGCGGGGGCGAGGCCCGTGTCGAAGATGAACGTCCGGGCCGCGTTGACCATGTGGTCGATCACCCGGGCGGGGCCGAGCACGGCCCCGCCCTGGCTGCCGAGCGACTTGGACAACGTGACCGTGACGACGACGTCGTCGGCGCCCGCGGGCCCCGCCGCGTGCGGGGCGCCGCGGCCGCCGTCGCCGAGGACGCCCAGGCCGTGGGCGTCGTCCACGACCAGTCCCGCGCCGTGCCGGCGGCACGCCCCGGCGAGCGCGGCGAGCGGGGCCGCGTCGCCGTCCACCGAGAACACCGTGTCGGACACGGCGATCGCGGGCCCGTCGTGCGCGCCGAGGGCCTTGCGCACCGCGTCCGGATCGGCGTGCGCGACGACCTGTGTGGTGCCGCGGGCCAGCCGGCAGCCGTCGATCAGCGAGGCGTGGTTGCCCGCGTCGGAGACGATCAGCGAGCCGTGCGGCGCGAGCGCGGTGACCGCCGCGAGGTTGGCCGCGTATCCCGAGGAGAAGACGAGGGCCGCCTCGAAGCCGCAGAATCCGGCCAGTTCGCGCTCCAGCTCCTGGTGCAGTTCGGTGCTGCCGGTGACCAGCCGGGAGCCGGTGGCGCCGCCGCCCCAGGTCCGCGCGGCCCGGGCCGCGGCCTCGGCGACCTCGGGATGGCGGGCGAGGCCCAGGTAGTCGTTGCCGGCCAGATCGAGCAGCGGCGAGTCGGCGGGACGGGGACGCAGGGTCCGCACGAGCCCGGCGCGGCGGCGCAGTTCCGCCTGTTCGTCGATCCAGCCGAACGCCATCGGTCCTCCGTCTTTGTAGGCAGTGCACAGACACTAGCGGCAGCGCCCGCGGCCCAGAATGTGGCAACGCCCACACGTCGAAGGGACAGCGTTGTGCAAAGTCTCCTTGGCCCGGGGCCGCTCCTTACGACAGGATCGGCTCCCATGGACCTGCTGAACACGCTGGTGGACAAGGGGCTTCGGCGCGAGACGCCGACCCGCGAGGAGGCGCTGGCCGTCCTCGCCACGTCCGACGACGACCTGCTCGACGTGGTGGCCGCGGCCGGAAAGGTACGCCGGCACTGGTTCGGCCGGCGGGTGAAACTCAACTATCTCGTCAACCTGAAGTCCGGGCTGTGTCCCGAGGACTGTTCCTACTGCTCCCAGCGGCTCGGTTCCGAGGCCGGCATCCTCAAGTACACCTGGCTCAGGCCCGAGGAGGCCTCCGAGGCCGCCGCCGCGGGCGTGGCCGGGGGCGCCAAGCGGGTCTGCCTGGTGGCCAGCGGACGCGGCCCCACCGACCGCGACGTGGACCGGGTCTCACAGACCATCAGGACCATCAAGGAGCGGAACGAGGACGTCGAGGTGTGCGCCTGCCTCGGGCTGCTCTCCGACGGCCAGGCCGAGCGGCTGCGCGCGGCGGGCGCCGACGCCTACAACCACAACCTCAACACCTCCGAGGCGACGTACGCCGGCATCACCACCACCCACACCTACGCCGACCGCGTGGACACCGTGCGCAAGGCGCACGCGGCGGGCCTGTCCGCCTGCTCCGGGCTGATCGCGGGCATGGGCGAGAGCGACGAGGACCTGGTCGACGTGGTCTTCGCGCTGCGCGAGCTGGACCCGGACTCGGTTCCGGTGAACTTCCTGATCCCGTTCGAGGGCACCCCGCTGGCGAAGGAGTGGAACCTCACCCCGCAGCGCTGCCTGCGCATCCTGGCGATGGTCCGGTTCGTCTGCCCGGACGTGGAGGTGCGCATCGCGGGCGGCCGCGAGGTCCATCTGCGGACGATGCAGCCGCTCGCCCTGCACCTGGCCAACTCGATCTTCCTCGGCGACTACCTCACCAGTGAGGGCCAGGCGGGCAAGGCCGACCTGGAGATGATCGCGGACGCCGGGTTCGAGGTGGAGGGCGCCGACCAGGTGACACTGCCGGAGCACCGGACGGGCGGCTGCTCCCCGCGGGGCGGCGGTCCGTGCGGCTCCGCGCCCCGGGCCGGCGAACCCCGTACGGATCTGGTCGCCGTGCGCCGCCGGGGCGCCGGGACGGACCTCGCGCCCAATGCCTGAGCCGTCCGTGACCGAGCTGCTGGAGCTCGACCGGCGGCATGTCTGGCACCCGTACGGCCCCATGCCCGGCCGGCAGGAACCGCTCGTCGTGGAGTCGGCGAGCGGGGTGCGGCTGCGGCTGGCGGACGGCTCGGGCGAGCTGGTGGACGGCATGTCGTCCTGGTGGTCGGCCATCCACGGCTACAACCACCCGGTGCTGAACGAGGCCGCCCGCGAGCAGCTGGGGCGGATGAGCCACGTGATGTTCGGCGGGCTCACCCACGAACCCGCCGTCCGCCTCGCGAAGCTCCTGGTCGACCTGTCGCCCGACGGCCTGGAGCACGTGTTCCTCGCCGACTCCGGCTCGGTGGCGGTCGAGGTCGCCGTCAAGATGTGCCTGCAGTACTGGCGTTCGCTGGGCCGGCCCGCCAAGCGGCGGCTGCTGACCTGGCGCGGCGGCTACCACGGCGACACCTGGCAGCCGATGTCGGTGTGCGACCCCGAGGGCGGGATGCACCGGCTGTGGAGCGGCGTCCTGCCCCGCCAGGTGTTCGCCGACCCCCCGCCGGCGCGGTACGAGGAGGCGTACGCCGGCCGTCTGCGCGAGCTGGTCGAGCGGCACGCCGGGGAACTGGCCGCGGTGATCGTCGAGCCGGTGGTGCAGGGCGCGGGCGGGATGCGGTTCCACTCCCCCGCCTATCTGCGGGTGCTGCGGGAGGCGTGCGACACGTACGACGTGCTGCTGGTGTTCGACGAGATCGCGACCGGTTTCGGGCGCACGGGCGCGCTGTTCGCGGCGGAGCACGCGGCGGTGGCACCGGACGTGATGTGCGTGGGCAAGGCGCTCACCGGCGGCTATCTGACGATGGCGGCGACGCTGTGCACCGCGCGGGTGGCCGACGGCATCTCCCGGGGCGAGGTGCCGGTGCTCGCGCACGGCCCGACCTTCATGGGCAATCCGCTGGCGGCGGCCGTCGCCTGCGCCTCGATCGGGCTGCTGCTCGGCCAGGACTGGGCGGCGGAGGTCAAGCGCATCGAGGCGGGCCTGCGGGACGGGCTGGCCCCCGCCGGTGAGCTGCCCGGTGTGGCGGACGTGCGGGTGCTCGGCGCCATCGGGGTGGTGCAGCTCGACCACCCCGTGGACATGGCGGCGGCCACCCGGGCGGCGATGCGCGAGGGCGTGTGGCTGCGGCCGTTCCGCGATCTGATCTACACCATGCCGCCCTATGTCACGGGCGACGAGGACGTGGCGCGGATCGCGCGCGCGGTGTGCGCGGCCGCGCGGGAGGGATGACATGCCGATCCTGGTGATCACGGGCACGGGCACGGAGGTCGGCAAGACCGTCGCCACCGCCGCCGTCGCCGCGACGGCGCTGGCGGCCGGCCGGTCGGTGGCCGTGCTGAAGGCCGCGCAGACCGGTGTCGGCCCGGACGAGCCGGGGGACGCCCGGGAGGTCGCGCGGCTCGCCGGGGCGGTGACGGCGGCCGAGGTCGCCCGCTATCCCGACCCGCTGGCTCCGGCGACGGCCGCGCGCCGGGCCGGTCGCGCGCCGGTGCACCCCCGGGACGTGGCCGAGGCCGCCGCCAAGCTGGCCACCGAGCACGACCTGGTGCTGGTGGAGGGGGCGGGCGGACTGCTCGTACGGTTCGACGCGGCGGGCGGGACGCTCGCCGACGTCGCCGGGCTGCTGGGGGCTCCGGTGCTGATCGTGGCGTCGGCGGGCCTGGGCACGCTGAACACGACCGAGCTGACCGCTCGCGAGCTGCGCTCCCGCGGCCTTGAGTCGCCGGGCGTGGTGATCGGCAGCTGGCCCGGCGCCCCCGATCTCGCCGCGCGCTGCAATCTGGCCGACCTGCCGGACGTGGCCGGGGCGCCCCTGCTCGGCGCCCTGCCCGCCGGGGCGGCGGCGCTGGCCCCCGCCGCGTTCCGGGCGGCGGCACCGCACTGGCTGGCGCCCCGGCTCGACGGCACGTGGGACGCGGAGGTGTTCCGGATGCGGCACGCGCCCTGAGCGGGCCGCCCCGCGCTTCCCCGCCCGGACGTACGGCGTCCGCCCGGCCGCCGGAGGCGTCGTCCCCGGCGCGCACCCGCGGCCGGGCCGGTACGGGGCGGGAGCGGGGAACCGCGGCGAGGTCCGCCTGCTCCCGGGGCGGGCCGTCCGGCGCGTTCCGGCGGTTCCGCCCCGGCCGGCCGCGGCACCGCGCGGCGGACCCGGTCCGCTTTCGAGGCGGTCCCCTGACCGTCGGGCGCCCGCGCCGCACCGTGCTCGAGGGGCCCGGCGCCGCGCGGGAGCCGCACCGGCGGCGGCCGGTGCCCGGTCACCGGCACCAGCGGCGCAGTTCCTCGGCGATGTCGTGCACCGACGCCTCGCCGCTCTTGACCAGCCGGGCCAGGTCGCGGACCTGCTCGGGGGAGGTGACGACCCGCAGGCCGCTGGCGACGAGGTAGGCGTAGGCGACGGCGGAGGCGAACAGGACGTTGGAGCGCTCCAGCGCGGGGACGTGCACGAGGAGCTGGAGCAGCGCGGCGGCGCGCGCGTGCGGGCTGTCGTAGACGGGGACGTCGAGGATCTCGGCCCGGTGGCGGGCGACGGCGGCGACGAGGGCGCCCCAGTCGGTGACCCGGGGGTCCCCCGGCGTCCGCTGCTCGGCGAGCATCAGCAGCCAGGCGAGGTCGATGCGCAGGTCGTCCAACGGTTCAGCGGCGCGTCTCGCCGGCTTCCTCGGCGAACACCTGCTCGTACCGCTTCATGAAGTCGGCGGCGGCCTCCACGAACGTGTGGCCCGCCTCGCCGGTGTCCTGTCTGACCAGCTCCTCGATGTAGCGGTTGACGCTCATGCCGCGGGCCGAGGCACGCTCCCGGGCGGCTCGGGCGGTGCCCTCGTCCACCCGCACGTTCAGCTGGGTCTTCGCCATACCTCGACGCTAGCGCCGGACCGCTAGCGCGGCAAGGGACGGCCCGGGCGGAAGGCGCTCCCCGTCACCGGCGCCGGGGGCGGGGGCACCCGCATTGGATCCCGGGACGGATACCGGGTGTGGGCCGGATCACATTAGGCTCGGCCGGGACGAGGCAGTCCCCCTCCCGAGCACGTCCTCCCTCCCCGAGCAAGGAGGCCCCCTTGTCCGCATCTGCTGCGCAGCACGCGCCGGGCCTCGCGCGGGCCGGCGGGATCGCGGCCCGCGCCCGCGGTCTGACCAAGGCGTACGGTTCGGGCGAGACGGCCGTGCTCGCCCTCGACTCGGTGGACGTGGACATCGTGCGCGGCCGGTTCACCGCGGTGATGGGACCGTCGGGTTCCGGGAAGTCCACCCTGATGCACTGCCTGGCGGGGCTCGACACGGTCTCGGCCGGACGGGTGTGGCTCGGTGACACCGAGATCACGGGGCTGCGGGAGCGCGAGCTGACCCGGCTGCGCCGGGACCGGATCGGCTTCATGTTCCAGTCGTTCAACCTCGTCCCGACGCTGAACGCGCTGGAGAACATCACCCTGCCGATGGACATCGCGGGCCGGAAGCCCGACGGGGAGTGGCTCGACCAGGTCATCGACGCGCTGGGCCTGAGGGACCGGCTCGCACACCGGCCGTCCCAGCTGTCCGGCGGGCAGCAGCAGCGGGTGGCGTGCGCGCGGGCGCTGACCTCCCGGCCCGAGCTGATCTTCGCGGACGAGCCGACCGGCAACCTGGACTCGCGGACCGGGCTGGAGGTGCTCGGCTTCCTGCGGCAGGCCGTCGACGCGCTGGGACAGACGGTCGTCATGGTCACCCACGACCCGGGGGCCGCCGCCCACTCCGACCTGGTGCTCTTCCTGGCGGACGGGCGGATCGTCGACGAGATGGCGCGGCCGACGGCAAAGGCGGTGCTGGAGCGGATGAAGCGGTTCGACGTGATCCGCGGCCCGTCCGGCGAGGGCCGGGACCCGGCCGCGGGCGGGGGGTGACGTCGTGCTCAGGGCGACGCTCAGGAGCTTCCTCGCGCACAAGGGACGGCTGCTGCTGTCCGCGCTGGCCGTCGTCCTGTCCGTGGCGTTCGTCATGGGCAGCCTGATCTTCTCCGACACGCTCGACCGCACCTTCGACCGGCTGTTCGCCTCGACCGCGGCCGACGTCACCGTCAGCCCGCGCGAGGGGCTCGACGAGGCGGTGCCCTCCGGCCGGACGGCCACCCTGCCCGCCGCGCTCGCCGGCCGCGTGGCCGAGGTCGACGGGGTCGCCGCCGCCCGCGTCGAGGCGGAGGCCGAGCGCATCACCGTCGTCGACGAGGAGAACGAGCCGGTGAGCCCGACCACCGGCGCCCCCACGACCGGCGCCAACTGGGACCCGACCGCGCGCGGCCCCGTGAAGCTCACCTCGGGTCACGCGCCCGAGGGCCCGGCGCAGGCGCTGCTCGACGCGCAGACCGCCGGCCGCAGCGGCGTGCGCATCGGCGACACCCTCACCGTCGTCGCCGCGCCGGGCTCGTTCGAGGTGAAGGTCGTCGGCATCGCCACGTTCACCACCGCCAGCCCCGGCACCGCCCTGCTGTTCCTCGACACCCCGACCGCGCAGACCAGGCTGCTGGGCGACGCGCGGGCGGCCACCCGCATCTCCGTCGACGCCGCGGACGGCGTGAGCGACGCCGAACTCGAACGGCGCGTCGCCCGGGCCCTGGGCGCGGACCGGTACGAGTACCGGACCGCCGCCGAGCAGGCCGAGTCGGACGTGGAGCAGCTGGGCGGGGTCCTCGACGTCGTCAAGTACGTGATGCTCGGCTTCGCCGGGGTCGCCGTCCTCGCCGGCGTCTTCCTGATCGTCAACACCTTCTCGATGCTGATCGCGCAGCGCACCCGCGAGCTGGGGCTGCTGCGCGCGCTGGGCGCCGACCGGCGCCAGATCCGCCGCTCGGTCCTCGCCGAGGCGCTGCTGCTCGGCGTGGCCGGCGCCACGCTGGGCCTGGGCACCGGCGTCGGGCTGGCGGCCGGACTGATCGGGCTGGTGAACGCGCTCGGCATGAGCATCGGCTCCGCCGAGATGGTCGTCGGCTGGACCGCGCCGGTCGCCGCGTACGCCGTCGGCATCGGTGTGACCCTCGTCGCCGCGTATCCGCCGGCCCGCCGCGCGGCGGCCGTCTCCCCGATGGCCGCCCTCAGCGACACCGAGGCCGCCGGGACGGGGCGGCCGCTGCGGGTGCGGGGGGCGGCCGGCGCCGCCGTCGGGGCGGCGGGCGTCGCCGTGCTCGCGGGGTGCGCCGCCGCGCCCCGGACCGCGCCGGCGGTGTCCCTGCTGGGCCTCGGCGTCGTGCTGACGCTGATCGCGACCGTGGTCGCGGGCCCGCTGCTGGTCCGCCCGGTGATCCGGGTGCTCGGCGCGGCCTTCCCGGCGCTGTTCGGGGCCGTCGGCCGGATGAGCCGGCGCAACGCCCTGCGCAATCCGCGCCGCACCGGCGCCACCGCCGCCGCCCTCATGGTCGGGATCGCCCTGGTCGGCGGGATGTCGGTGGCGGGCGCCTCGCTGACCGAGTCCTTCGACGAGCAGATCGACAGGACGCTGGGCGCCGACTTCGTCGTGCAGAACGGCACCTTCGTGCCGTTCCCGCGGGAGGTCACCGAGCGGGTGCGCGACACGCCGGGCGCCGGGCTCGTCGTACGGGGCCGGTTCGCGCCGGTCGCGGTGCGGCTGCCGGACGGCGACCGGGTGGAGACGACCGCGGCGGGCTACGACCCGCGGCTCGACGAGGTCGCCAGCATCACGTACGCGCGGGGCGACACGGCCGCCGCGCTCGCGCCCGGCGGGATGGCGATGGAGGCGGACTTCGCCCGCGAGCACGGCGTCCGCCTCGGCGACGCCGTCCCCGTGGAGTTCCAGGGCGGACGCGCCGCGCGGCTGACGGTGGGCGCGCTCACCGGCCGGGAGACCGCCGAGGGGTTCGGCCCGCGGGGCGGGATCTACTTCGGCCTCGGCACGCTGGAGCGGTACGCGCCGGGCGGCCAGGAGTCCGCGCTGTACGTCAACGCCGCCCCCGGCACGAGCGACAACGAGCTGCGGGCCGGTCTGGAGCGGGCGCTCGCCCCGTACCCGCAGGTGCAGGTGCGCGACCTGGCCGACTACAAGGAGCTGGTGCACGACCAGATCGCCGTGCTGCTCCGCCTCGTGTACGCCCTGCTCGGGCTGGCGATCGTCATCGCGGTGCTCGGCGTGGTCAACACGCTCGCCCTGTCGGTGGTGGAGCGCACCCGGGAGATCGGGCTGCTGCGGGCGATCGGCCTCGCCCGGCGCCAGCTGCGGCGGATGATCCGGCTGGAGTCGGTGGTGATCGCGGTGTTCGGGGCTGTCCTGGGGCTCGCGCTGGGCCTGCTGTGGGGCGTGTGCGCCCAGCAGGTGCTGGCGCTGCAGGGCATGACCGCGTTCGCCGTCCCCTGGGGCACGGTCGTCGCGGTGGTCGCCGGCTCGGTGGTGGTGGGCGTGGTGGCGGCGCTGCTGCCCGCGTCGCGTGCGTCCCGCATGAATGTGCTGGCGGCCGTCGCGCACGAGTGATTGACTCCCTTCCCGGTCTCGAGTCCCCTGCCGTGGAGGAGAGTTCATGCCGCGCCCGTTCCGCTTCGGTGTCAACCTGACCGTCCCCGCCCCGGCCCGCGAGTGGCGCGCCAAGTGCCGCCGCGCCGAGGAACTGGGCTACGACGTGATCCTGGTCCCCGACCATCTCGGCATGGTCGCGCCGTTCCCGGCGCTGGTCGCGGCGGCCGAGGCGACCGAGCGGCCGCGCCTGGGCACGTTCGTGCTCAACGCGGGGTTCTGGAACCCCGCGCTGCTCGCCCGCGAGGTGGCGACCACGGACGCCCTGACCGGCGGGCGCCTGGAGCTCGGGCTCGGCACCGGTTACGTGCCGGCGGAGCACGAGACGGCCGGGCTGCCCTTCGGCTCGCCGCGCGAGCGGGTGGACCGGCTGCGGCACACGGTCGAGGAGCTGGACCGGCTGCTGGCCTCCGAGGAGCACCTGCCGCGGCCGGCGCAGCGGCCCCGGGTGCCGCTGCTGATCGGCGGCAACGGCGACCGGATGCTCCGCCTGACCGCCGAGCACGCCGACATCGCGGCGTTCACCGGCGCCCGGTCCGTGCCGGGCAGCGCGTCGGGGCAGCTGGCCCCGATCACGGCCGAGGAGCTCGACGAGCGGGTGGCGCGCTACCGGCGGCTGGCCGCGGGCCGCGCGGAGCCGGCGGAGCTGAACCTGCTGCTCCAGATCGTGGTCGTCACCGAGGACCGGGAGGCCGCCGTCCGGCCGTTCCTGGAGCTGGTGCCGCACCTGACCCTGGAGCAGGTGCTGGACCTGCCCATCGTCCTGGTCGGCACCCGGGAGCAGATCACCGCGCAGCTCCTGGAGCTGCGCGAGCGCTACGGCTTCAGCTATCTGACCGTCCTGGAGCCCTGCATGGAGGTCTTCGCGCCCGTCATCGAGGCCCTGCGCGGCGCCTGACCGTCCGGATGCCGGAATTCCGCGCCCCGCCGGCCCGCGCGTGATGGGATCACCGCATGATCGATCTGCGGATACGGGCCGCCGGCCCCCAGGACGTGGACACCGTGCTGGCCTTCTGGAGGACGGCCGCCGAGGGCACCAGCATCAGCGACGACACCGACGGCGTCGAACGCCTGGTCGCGCGCGACCCGGAGGCGCTCGTCCTGGCCGAGCGGGGCGGTGAGCTGGTCGGCACGGTGATCGCGGGCTTCGACGGCTGGCGCTGCCATCTGTACCGGCTGGCGGTGCACCCCGGCCACCGCCGGCAGGGCATCGCCTCGGCGCTGCTCGCCGCCGCGGAGGAGCGGTTCGTACGGCTCGGCGGGCGCCGCGGGGACGCGATGGTGCTGCGGCGCAACGAGACCGCGCACCACGCGTGGCGCGCCGCCGGGTACGCGCCCGAGGAGCAGTGGCGGCGCTGGGTGAAGCCGCTCGGCGGGCCCGGCGAGTAGGCCGCGCGACCGCCCGGCGGCACTTCTTTGCCCATCCTTTACGCTCGGCGGGCCACTCGGTCCTCCATGAAAGGTTGTGAGCGTCCGCCCGGGGGCGAGCCGCCCCGGAGCGGACACCGCGCGTTCCTCCCCGTCACGACCGACCATGGGACGGAGGTGACGACGCGATGACCGAAGTACTCCTCCTGCTGGTGGCGATCCTGCTCTCCCTCGCCTGCGGCGCCTTCGTCGCGGCGGAGTTCTCGCTGACCACCGTCGAGCGGAGCGCGCTGGAGCGTGCCGCGGAGCGCGGTGAGCGCGGCGCCCCGGGCGCCCTGAAGGCCGTACGGAACCTGACCTTCCAGCTCTCCGGGGCCCAGCTCGGCATCACGGTCACCAACCTGGTGGTCGGCATGCTGGCCGAGCCGTCGATCGCCGCGCTGATCTCGGGCCCGTTGCGGGACGCCGGCGTCTCGCGTTCCGTGGCCGGCTCGCTCGCGCTGGTGCTCGGCACGGCCCTGTCGACGGTGTTCCTGATGGTCGTCGGCGAGCTGGTGCCCAAGAACTGGGCGATCTCCTCGCCGCTGGCCGTGGCCAGACGGGTCGGCACCCCGCAGCGCTGGTTCAGCGCCGCCTTCCGGCCCTTCATCACCCACCTCAACAACACCGCGAACCGCGTGGTGCGCCGCCTGGGCGTGGAGCCCGCCGAGGAACTGGCCTCCGCGCGCGGCCCGCAGGAGCTGGCGGCCCTGGCCCGGCACTCGGCCCGGCAGGGCGCGCTGGAGCCGGACACCGCCGAGCTGTTCGTACGGACCCTGAACCTCGCCGACCTGACCGCGGAGAACGTGATGACCCCGCGCGTCCAGGTGGTCGCCCTGGACGCCCAGGCGACCTGCGAGGACGTGGCGAACGCGACCCGGGCGACCGGACTGTCGCGGTTCCCCGTCTACCGCGGCAGCCTGGACTCCGTCGTCGGGACCGCGCACGTCAAGGACGTCCTGGCGGTGCCCGCCGACCAGCGGCGCCTGGTGCCCGTCTCCCAGCTGATGCGCGAGCCGCTCCTGGTCCCGGAGACGCTCACCGTCGACCGGCTCCTGGACCGCCTGTCCGGCAAGCACACCATGGCCGTGGTGATCGACGAGTACGGCGGCACCGCGGGCGTGGCCACCCTGGAGGACATCGTCGAGGAGGTCGTCGGCGAGGTCCGCGACGAGCACGACCCGCACGAGACGCCCGACCTGGCCCCGGCCGGCACGGACGAGGACGGCCACGCCCTGTACTCGGCCGACGGTTCGGCGCGCCTGGACCAGCTCGCGCAGGTCGGGCTGCGGGCGCCGGAGGGGCCGTACGAGACGCTGGCCGGCCTGGTCGCGACCGCGCTCGGCCGCATACCCGCCGTCGGCGACGGCGTCGACGTCGCCGGCTGGCGGATGGACGTGGTGGACGCCACCGGCCGCCGGGCGGCCCGCGTGCTGCTGCGCGCGCCGCTCGGCGACGAGCGGACCGAGCGGCAGGAGGCCGGGAAGTGACCGTCGTACAGTTGCTGATCGGTCTGGCGACGCTGGTCGTCAACGCCTTCTTCGTCGGCGCCGAGTTCGCGCTGATCTCCGTCCGCCGCAGCCAGATCGAGTCCTACGCCGAGCGGGACGACCGGCGCGCCAGGAGCGTGCTGTGGGGGCTGGAGCACGTGTCCGCGCTGATGGCGGCGGCGCAGCTCGGCATCACGCTGTGCACCCTGGTCCTCGGCGTGGTCGCGGAGCCGGCCATCGCGCACCTGCTGGAGCCGGCGTTCCACGCGGTGGGCGTGCCCAGCGGCGCGGGACACGCGGTGTCCTTCGTGATCGCGCTGGCCCTGGCGACGTATCTGCACATGCTGCTGGGCGAGATGGTGCCGAAGAACATCGCGCTCGCCGAGCCGGTGCGCAGCGCGCTGCTGCTCGGCCCGCCCCTGGTGGCGCTGTCCCGGGCGCTGCGTCCGGTGATCTTCACGGTGAACGCCTTCGCCAACGCGCTGCTGAGGCTGTTGAGGGTCGAGGCGCGGGACGAGGTCTCGGCGACCTTCACGGACCGGGAGCTGGCCGAGATCGTGCAGGACGCCAGCCAGGCCGGTCTCATCGACGACCGCGCCCAGGAGCGGCTGCACGACGCGCTGGCACTGGGCCGCCGGCCGGTGCGCGACGTGGTGCTGCCGCTGGAACGCGTCGTCTACGCGCACGTGGGCGTCACCCCGGAGGAACTGGAGCGGCTGTCGGCCCGGTCCGGGTTCTCCCGCTTCCCGGTCGTGGACGAGGGGCGCCGGATCGTCGGCTACCTGCACGTGAAGGACGCCCTGGACGCCTCCCCGCGGGTCCTGCCGTTCCGGCTGCGGGACATGCGGCCCATCGCACGGGTGCGGGAGACCACCCCGCTGGACGACGTCCTCACCGCGATGCGGGGCAGCCGGACGCACCTGGCGGCCGTGCTGGGCGCCGACGGGCGCCTGGCGGGCCTGGTGACGATGGAGGACGTGCTGCGGGAGCTGTTCGGGCAGCGGGCCTGACACGGTGCGGCCGGCCGCTCCCCCGGCGGCGGGCGGGTGCGCCCGGGCCGGGGGCGGGGCTGCGGACCGGTGTGTCCGGGCCGACCGACCGGCGGGTATGTGCACGGGATACCATCTTCGTCGCCATGCAGACGAACCCCACGTACACCAGCCTGGTCGCGGTCGGCGACTCCTTCACCGAGGGCATGTCGGACCTGCTGCCCGACGGCACCTACCGCGGCTGGGCCGACCTCCTCGCCGCGCGGATGGCCGCCCGCACCCCCGGCTTCCGGTACGCCAACCTCGCGGTGCGCGGCAAGCTCATCGGGCAGATCGTCGACGAGCAGGTGGACGCGGCGGCGGCCATGGGGGCCGATGTGATCACGCTGGTGGGCGGGCTCAACGACACGCTGCGCCCCCAGTGCGACATGGCGCGGGTGCGCGGTCTGCTGGAGGAGGCCGTCGAGAAGCTGGCGCCCTCCTGCAAGCAGCTGGTGCTGATGCGCAGCCCCGGCCGCCGGGGCCCGGTCCTGGAGCGGTTCCGGCCGCGCATGGAGGCGCTGTTCGCCTGCGTCGACGACCTCGCCGCACGGCACGGCGCCCTGGTCGTCGACCTGTACGGGGCGCCCGCGCTGGCCGACCCGCGGATGTGGGACGTGGACCGGCTGCACCTGACCGCCGAGGGGCACCGCCGGGTCGCGGAGGCCGTGTGGCAGGCGCTGGGCTACGCACCCGAGGACCCCGACTGGCACGCTCCGATGCCCGCCTCGGCGCCGCCGGGATGGGTCACGCGGCGGATCGCGGACGTCCGGTTCGCCCGGCACCACCTGCTGCCGTGGATCGGCCGCCGGCTGACGGGCCGGTCGTCCGGGGACGGGCGTCCGCCGAAGCGGCCGGAGCTGCTGCCGTACGAGGGACCGGCGGCGTGACCCCGGCCCGCGCCGCTCTCGTAGGTTCCGACGAACCACCCCACGGCTCCGGCCTGCACGAATCGCCAGTAGAATCCGTACCCTGTTCTGCGCCCAACAGTGTTCCCGCTGGTCAGAGCCGGTAAAAGACGATCCGCGAGAGATCATCTCTCACAATTTCTCACTGAGCGGCCTCGGGAGTGCCCCCGTGGAAGGCGTCCCACGCCGCCGCGGCGGCCCGCATGTCCTCGGGCGCGACATGGACGTACTTACGCTTCGTGAACGAGGCGTTCGCGTGGCCCGCCCAGGCGGCCAGCACGACGTCCGGGACGCCGTTCACGGCCAGATAGGTCAGACAGGAGTGCCGGGCGTCGTACAGGCGCACCTGCCGCAGCCCCAGCCGGCGCATCGCCCGGTAGGCGTGCTCCCGCAGCTGGCGCGTATTCAGGGCCATGCCCAGCTCGTTGACGACGACGTACCCGGTATCGGTGTACGCCTCGCCCGCGGCCAGCTTCTCCCGAGCCTGCTGCGCCCTGAACTTCTTCAACGCCTCCCACGGCCACTGAGGCAGCGGCAGCACCCGCTCACCCGACGACGTCTTCGTGTCCTTCTCCAGAACCTTGACGTTGCCGACCATCGTGCGGGTGTTGGTGATCTCCAGCGTGCCCCGCTGCAGGTCGATGTCCGTCCATCGCTGCCCGCACACCTCGGCCGGCCGCAGTCCCATCAGGGACAGCAGCAGCGGCGCGTACAGCCGGTCGCCCTCGATCCCGCGGATGAACGTCTGCACCTCCTCGACCGTCCACGGCTTCGGCCGCTCCCGCTCCCGCTTGTCGAGCTTCTTGTCGGCGAGCGCGACCCGCACGTACCGGGCCGGGCTGGACGGGATGAGCCGGCGGACGACCGCACGCCCGAGCGCTTCCCGCAGCCTGGTCAGGATGCCCTCGACCGTGGACACCGCCAGGCGTGTACCAGGCTCACCGCCCTTCCGCCGCCCGCCGGCCACCAGGGAGTCGATGAACTCCTGCACCTGGTCCTCGGTGAGTTCCTGCAGGCGGACGTGCCCCAGCCGGTCGTAGACGTGCACCAGGGCGAGGCGGTACGTGCGGATCGTCGTCTCCTCGACGTCCCGCCGCTTGTACTCCAGCCACTGGTCAAGCCACTCGGCAAGCGTGATCTTGTTGGGGGCGATCAGGGTTCCCGCCGCCCGCTGATACAGGATCCGGTCGCGTTCCTCGCGGCACTCCCGCGCCGTATCCCGGGTGACCGTGATCTGGATGCGCTTGCCGTTCTCGTCGCGGCCGGCATCGACCATCAGCCGGTAGCGGACCTTCCCGCTGGAAAGGACAATCCGCTTCGGCTCAGCCATCGCTCTCCCTGCCCCGCCGCACGCCGAACGCCGCCGAGGACACCCTGTCGTCCCCTTCGGCCGACAGCAGACCGACCGGACGCGAGTTGAGCAGGAAGTCCATCACCAGACGGTCCGCTTCTTCGGCATCGACATCGACCGGGTAGCGCAGCGGCTCCATGCACCAGGCCCACCGCCATGCATCGGCGGCGCCCACCTCGCCGGCGCCCGTGACTTCCGTGGTGGCCTGCGTCGGCAGGCCATTCACGTCCTTCGGCCCCCGCGTGTTCGCCGGCAGCAGCAGCGTGACCGGAGAGACGCCCAGCACGACAGCGAGGGCAGTCAACTCGTCGGCCGTGACTACCCGCTCGCCCTTCTCCATGCGCGTGATACCCGAAGCCGGAATGGATCGGCCGGCGCGCTCCAAAGCTGCGGACAGTTGCCTGGTGGTCATCTCACGGCGCTTGCGAAGGCGCGCGATGTTCGCCGCCACGGTCTGCCCAGTGGGCCCTACCTCGATAGCGCGTCGCCCGCGCTGCTGCTCTGCCATAGGCGACAGCGTAAGGAACGCCGTCGACCTTGTTGTGCACCCGGTGTCCGATGTTAGAGTCTCCATAGGTGCATTCTAGGAACACCTGATGCAGATAAGCAACGCATGGTTCGGAAAGGAGGACCGTACTGTGACCGAAGAGTTCCTGTCGCCCAAGCAGGTAGCGGCCGAATACCCCATGCTCGGCACCCCGTCTGCCCTCGCTGAGCGACGGTGGCGCGGCGAAGGGCCCGCATACATCAAGACCGGCAAGGGACGCGCAGGCCGCATTTTCTACCGGCGCAGCGCCATCGAGAAGTTCCTGACCGAGTGCACGGTCACCCCCAGGAGGGCCGCATGACCAAGCCCCAGCCGACGCTCGCGGAAGTCCGGAAGTGGCCTGCAACTGTCAGCGTCGCCGACGCCGCCCGCGCCATCGGATGCAGCCGCAGCCACCTGTACGAGCGCGTCAAGAGCGGAGACAGCCCGGTCAAGACAATCCAGCTCGGCACCCGCTACGTCGTGATCACTGCCGATCTCGTGCGCCTGCTCTCCGGGGAGATCGGGGGCGCCGCGGCATGACCACGAACGCAGAAACGCCCCGGGTCGTGTCCGGGGCGTTTCCAGAAGACTCCGCGGCGGGCGGTAAGTCCGCTGCCATCGTAGAGCAGTCCCAGCGTCGACGCGAGGCGGCCGGGTGCGGCCGGCCGGACGACGCGCAGAACCCGGGCCCCGAGCCGCAGCCCGCGACCATCGACCAGGACGCCTTCGTCGAGCTGTGGGCCACCGCCAAGACGCTGTTCTTCGCCCGCGACTTCCCCAAGTACGCCTCCCCCGAGTGGCGGGCCCTCCACCCCGACGACCCCCGGCGCCTGGCGGGCGCCCTCGAAGCCGCCGAGATGTGGCGCAAGTACGGCGACGAGCAGGAGCTGTGCGAGTGGCTGAAGCGGCTCTCCAGCAGCCCCGAAGCCGTCCTGCGGGCACGCGCCCTCGCCGAGCTCGACGCACTCGCCAAACCCAAGCCACCGCACCAGCTGCGCGCCGCCCCCGGCTGGCCCCCCGTCCGCATCCCCGGCCAGCCCGGGAAGTACCTCGACTGCACCAGGAAGGAGGCGGCGTGACGGACGAGCGCGAGATGCCGCCGCCCACCAACCCGATGGCCGTTGCCCGCGAGCTGGCCCCCGCCTGGCACCACCCGGAAACCGGTCTGCTCACCCGCCGCTACTGGCGCGGTACATGGATGCGCTGGGAGGGCTCCTACTGGCGCGAGATGGACGACCAAGAAGTGCGGGCCGCCCTCTACAAGAAGCTGGAGCACGCCGAGTACGTCGCCGGCGTCGACAAGCACGGCCAGCCGATCATCAAGCCGTGGTCGCCGACCAAACGGAAGATCTCCGACTTGATGGAGGCGATCTCAGCCGTCACCCACCTGCGGCCCTCCCTCGACGCCCCTCAGTGGATCACCCGAGACGGGCTGAGTCGGGACTCAGGCACTTCCAACGCGCACGGAGACGAAAGCCCGATCGTGGCGTGCACGAACGGCCTGCTGCGCGTCGCCGACCGTGAGCTGCTGCCCCTCACCCCCGGATTCTTCAACCTCGTGTCGGTGCCGTTCGACTACGACCCGGAAGCCACTGCCCCCACCTGGGAAAAATTCCTCGCCGGCGTCTGGCCCGACAGTCCCGAGTCCATCGCCGCCCTGCAGGAGTGGTTCGGCTACGTCCTGTCGGGCCGCACGGACCAGCAGAAAATCCTGCTGATCGTCGGCCCCACCCGGTCCGGAAAGGGCACCATCGCCCGCATCCTCACGAACCTGGTCGGCAAAGGGAACATGGCAGGCCCGACACTCGCCGGGCTGGCCACGAACTTCGGCCTGGCGCCGCTGCTGGGCAAGTCCCTGGCCGTCATCTCCGACGCGCGGCTGGCCGGGAAGGACGGGCACCAGGTCGTCGAGCGGCTGCTGACCATCTCCGGTGAGGACACCATCGACGTCGACCGGAAGTTCCGGGAGGCGTGGACGGGCAAGATGCCGACCCGGCTCATGATCCTGTCCAACGAGCTGCCGAACTTCGGCGACGCCTCGGGAGTCATCGCCCGCCGCTTCATCGTCCTGAACATGACCGTGAGCTGGCTCGGCAAGGAAGACACCGCCCTTACGGAGAAGCTGGCCGCGGAGATGCCCGGCATTCTCAACTGGGCGCTGGACGGGCTGGCCCGGCTGGAGCGGCAGGGCCACATCACCGAGCCGCCCGGATCGGCCGAAGCGGTCACCACCATGCAAGACACGGCCTCCCCGACGTCGGCGTTCGTCCGCGAGTGCTGCGACAAGGGCCCCACATGCGAAGTCACCGTCGATGAACTGTGGGAGGCCTGGAAGGAGTGGGCCGACGACCAGGGAGTGCGGAACGGCACCAAGGCCATGTTCGGCCGCAACCTCCAGTCCGTAGTCCCCCAGGTGAAGCGGACGCGCCCCCGAGACGACTCCGGAAAGCAGATCCCGACCTACTCCGGAATCACGCTGAAAAGTACAGCCCGCAATGACAAGAGTCCCGACTCAACCCGTCTCAGTGGCTACGGGAGCGGCCTGAGTCGGGCTGAGACGGGACTCAGCCCACTGCAGCCCCAACACTCACAGCACCCCAAGTGCACGGGCTGCGGCTTCCCCTTCGAACCGCTCACCCCCGACCAGACCATGCACCCCGGATGTGATGCCGCATGACCTCCCACGTCGATGAGCAGATACAGGCCCGGATCACCGCGGCGAAGAACAAGCGGCAGCAGCGGGCCGAACTCGACGAGAACCGCGCCCACGGCCTCACCGCCCGGCACCTCGCCAAGATGGCCCGCTGGGAAACCGAGGACCCCGAGTGACCCGGGCCCGCGTCCGCTGCGCCGCCTGCGACCGGCCCCTGACCGGCAGGCGCGGCCGGCCGTGCCCCAACCTCGACACCCCGGAGGCGACCTCATGACGACCCGCACGCTCACCCACGACGACCAAAACCTCATCACCGACGACATCCGCGACCACGGCTACGCCATCTTCCAGACCCGCGTCGAGCGGATCCCCCGGCTCGTCAAGGGCCTCCCCTGCCAGGAGGTCGAAGGCTGCACCAGGCCCGCGACCCTCGCCACCCTCGCCGTCGACGCGGTCACCGAAAACGAAGACGGGCTCGGCCTGCAGCTCGTCAAGGACCCCGACGGCAACCCGGTGTGCATCGTCATCTGCGACGAGCACCGCCACCAGGCCAGCCACGACCTGTACTACACGCTGACCGGACGCCTCCGGCCCGACGGAATCCGCGCCTACGACGCCCCCGGCCGCCACATGGCCTGGAACTGCTGACCCGCACACGAACGGCCGGCCCGCGGGAACCGGGCCGGCCACCCCACCCACCGGAAGGAACCGAGCATGACCCCCGACGAGATCCGCCAGCAGCTCAACACCAAGGCCGCCCGTATCCACGCCCTCAACGACCTCGCCCCGCACGCCAAGCAGACCCTGCTCGCCCGCGCCTACGTCGAAGCCCGCGACGCCCTGCAGCGCATGCAGGCGTCCGGGCCCGGCCAGCCGCCCGCAGCGTGAGGAGACACCATGCCGACCGCACCACCCAGCAGATGCACTGAGCCCATGTGCAGGGAGCTGGCCACCAACCGCGGGCGCTGCGACGAGCACCAGCCGCGAGCCTGGGCCAACCGCGCCACCATGCGCGAGCGCTACGGCATCAGCAGCGGCAGCTGGCGAGCCCTGAAGCGGCGCGTCGCACGACGAGACAACGGCTGCTGCTACGTCTGCGGCGGACCACCCGACGAAGGCGAGACGCTGCAGCTCGACCACATCGTGCCCGTCGCCGAAGGCGGCAGCATCACCGACCTGGACAACCTCGGCCTCATCCACGCCGAGCCCTGCCACGCCGAGAAGTCCAAGGCCGAAGCCCTGCGCGGCAACCAGCGGCGCTGGGCCCGGGCCAGGGGGTAAAGGGACTTTCAATCGCTAGACGGTGCGCTCAGGGCGCCGCCGCGGTCAGTGAAAAAGATGTCTGCACAGAATCTGACATAGGGGGTCAGGAGGGATCATGGATGAGGAAGAGCAGCGGCAGGACGAGCAGCCGGCGGGCGGCCCGGTGGTGACGGTGCCGACGCTGGAGGGCCCGGTGTCGGCGCCGGCTGAGGCTGCGTCGCACTGGGACGTGCGGATCTGGGGGCGGTCGTGAGGGTGCGCACGCTGGACGGCTCGGAGGCCGCGGGCACGGTTCTGGTCCTGGAGGTGCTGGAGCACGCCGAGACGGCCCCTGGGGGCCCTTGGACGGCCGATCTGGGCATGGCCGCGGTGGTGGACGGCTCCGGGGCCGTGTGGTTCGTCGGCGACGGCGACGTGTCGCGGCTGGTGCCGCTGCCGTGCCGGTGCGGGCACGTCGAGCTGACGACGTACAGGAAGGGTGCGGAGGTCTCCCGCACGATCACCACCAACAGCTAGACTGATCGCAGGTTGATCAACGGCCCGTTTCGGCCCGCGAGATTCCATCCGTGAGCGTGACGCTTGCGAGAGGCCAGCAGCGGCCGGCGCTCCCCCGCCCGCCTGACTGTCCGCCTCTCGCCGGTAGTCCCCCGGATGTCTCGCCCGCTGGCGCCCGCGGTTGTGCGCCTCCGGCATCCACTGTCGAGCCCGCGTCGCTCCGGCCGCCTCTGCATAAGGCCACCGTCGAGCCGCCCGTTCCAGTGCGCCGGGAAGACACCCATGACTTCCCGAGAGGGCATCCCCATGCAGAAGAGCGTCGAGAAGCTGGCCGACGAGCTGAAGGCCACGGTCAAGCGCGCGCAGGACATCGCGGCCAAGGCGGAATCAGAGGGGCGGGATTTCACCGCGGACGAAGCGTCCGAGGTGGACGAGCTGCTGAAGGCCGGCAAGGGCCTGAAGGCCGAGCTGGAGAAGGCGAAGGCGTCGGAGACGATGCGGAACGCGCTCGCCGAGCTCGGGGAGGGCGTCGCCCCGGGTAGCGGCGGCTCGAAGGCGGCCGTGCACCCGCGGGTGAAGGCGTCGGGCGGCACGGACTGGGCCGACACGATGCTGAAGCAGGTGGCCGGCCCGCACGGCTACAAGGGCATCTTGGCGTCCGGCACCGTGGCCGTGTCGGTTCCGCTGAACCCGGAGCCGGTCCGTATGGACGTGCCGGTGCTGTCCATCCGCCAGCTGATGCCGAACGTGCAGAACACGACGGGCCGGTTCGCGTACATGCGGCAGGAGCTGCGGCAGAACAACGCGGCCGTGGTCGCGCACGGAGCGCTGAAGCCGGAGTCGAAGTACCAGCTGAAGCGCTACGACGACCGGGTGCGGACGATCGCGCACCTGTCGGAGCCGATCGCCAAGCAGGATCTGGACGACGTGTCGCTGCTGCGGACGTTCATCGACCAGGAGATGCGCCTGGGCCTGGACCTGGCGCTGGAGAACGAGATCCTGAACGGCGACGGCACGGGCGAGCGCTTCACCGGCATCGGCAACGTGTCCGGGTCGCAGATGCAGCCGTTCGACACGAACGTCCTCGTCACGACCCGTAAGGCGGTGACGAAGCTGGAGCGGTACGGCTACCTGGCGAACGCGGCGTTCGTCATGACCCCGGAGGACTGGGAGTCGATCGAGCTGCTGGCGGACGCCAACGGCCAGTTCTACTACGGCGGCCCGCAGGCCGCGGTGAACGCGTCCGCCCGGCGTCTGTGGTCGGCTCCGGTGGTCGTCTCCGACGCCGCCACCCCCGGTACCGCCTACCTGGCGGACTTCTCCCAGATGCAGCTGCAGGTGCGTCAGGAGGGCGTCCTGGACTGGTCGGAGAACGTGTACCGGCCGGATGCGCTGGGAGCGGGCGTGGGGGCCTCCGACTTCCAGACGAACATGGTCACCTTCCGGTTCGAGGGCCGTTTCGGGCTGGAGATCCTCCGCCCGTCGGCGATCGTCGAAGTCGACCTGACCGCGGCCTGATCCCAGAACGCACGAAGGCCCCCGTCCTCGATGACCGAGGCGGGGGCCGTGGCGTGTCAGGCGGAGGGCCGTTTGCCGCAGGGCGGCGCGCATTCGTAGACCTCGCTGTCGAGGACGTGGGCGCCGGACTGGCCGCGGGAGATGCCGGCGGAGGCGGCGCCACGCCACAGCGTCTTGCCGCACCAGACGCACGCCCACCCGGTGTACTGGGCGCGGGTGAGTTGGTCGACGGGCGGCGGCTCCGGTGCGGTCACGGCCGGTCCGCGAGCGGTACGAGGTCGTAGG
The DNA here is from genome assembly GCF_039533365.1 of Streptomyces glaucus. Classification (NCBI taxonomy): domain Bacteria; kingdom Bacillati; phylum Actinomycetota; class Actinomycetes; order Kitasatosporales; family Streptomycetaceae; genus Streptomyces; species Streptomyces glaucus. The sequence goes on along the minus strand of NZ_BAAATK010000021.1, from coordinate 21,780 downwards.
CCTGGCGGCACGACGAGCACGCGAGGTGATGGCCGCGTTCGTCGATGCGGATGAGGCGCACGCCCCAGGCGTGGCCCTGGTGCCAGGCGCACCAGCCGTAGCCGGTCGGCCCGGGGGGGTCCGCGGGGCTGCTCTGCTGCGTAGGCTCTGCCATGTCGATGCTCCCCAGTAGCGTCGTCCACGCCCCCGGACCGGTCGCACGGTCGCGGGGGTTTCCTGCGTCTGCGCAGGCTATGCCTGCTTGTCAGGTGTTGTCAGGTGACGTCACCCGACGGGAAGCATCGTCGTATGGCTTCTACGGTCGATATATGACCTTGGACCTGGACGGGCCCGATCCTCTGTACGAGCAGATCGCGCAGATTCTCGCGGCCCGGATCGCCGCCGGCGACTACCCGCCGCGGCGCCGGATCCCGTCCGAGGCCGGGATCGTGGAGGAGTTCGGGGTGTCGCGGCCGACGGCGCGGGCGGCCGTGCAGCTGCTTGTCGAGCGGGGCCTGGTCCGCACGGTGCGCGGCAAGGGCTCCTACGTGGTCGACGACCCCCAGACATGAAAGCGGCCCCCGCCCCGGGGTCCCGGGGACGGGGGCCATCGTCATGTTCAGCGGGTGCCGGCCCGGTGGGTGCGGCGCCAGGCGTTGTGGGCGCGGCGGCCGGCGCGCAGCCGCAGCAGCCGGCCGCGGCAGCGCGGGCACGTCCTCGGCTTGCCGAAGCGCTGGACGGTGCCGGTGCCGGTGCACCTGCGGCAGGCGGCGAACGGCTTCACGGCGCACAACACTGCGTAGCCGCCGAGGCAGAGCAGCAGCGCGGCCGTCATAGCGAGTCCCATGGGGTGTCTTCCCTTCGGTTCCGGGGGTTCCCGGGGGTGGCAGGCGGCCTCTGCTAGGCGCTAGGTGCCTGTTCAGGGGCCGGATCGGGCGCTAGCGGGGCCGCTAGACCTAGCAGGGGCGGGTGCTAGGTCTAGCGGCCGTTTCGGGGTCAGGAGGCGAGCCGGTCGGCTTCACGGCGGGTGACGGCGGCGACGACGTCGGCCCGCTTGATGCCGCGCCGGTTGGCGCCTTCACCTTCGTCGGTGGTGCCCCACACCTGGCCCGAGTTGATGCCCCACGGCTTCACCGCGGCGGTGACGTTCTCGCCCTTCCAGTCGGCGTAGACGTCGGGGCGGAGCTCGGCGAGGCGGTCGGCGATCCGCTCGCACCAGACGGCCTTTTCGTCGGCGCCCATCACGGCCAGGACGTCGCCGAGGACGTCCATGCCGACCGTCTTCGCCGGCCCTTCTCCGATGGCGTGCCCGGTGATGTTGCCGTATTCCTCGCGCATCTTCCGGGCCCGCGCGGCGACCTGTTCGGCCTTGGGCGCGTCGACGAACGCGGAGGCGACGATGCGCGGGTCGTCGCCCTCACCGCCCATCCAGCAGATGCCCAGGTCGCGGCGGGAGAACATGGTGGCGCGGATGCCCGACTTGTACATGCCGGTGCCCAGCACCAGGTCGTTGGCGGTGTGGTTCATGACCTTCAGGCAGAACCGCAGGACCGCGTTGGCGGAGATGCCGGTGGGCAGGGACTTCGCGTCGGGGCGCTGGGTGGCGTACATGCCGACGATGCCCAGCGCCGGGCCGCGCTTGGTGATGTCCGTGCAGATGGACTCCAGCTCGGCGCCGTGCTTGTCGTGCTCGAACAGCACCTGGCACTCGTCGATACCGATGACGATGGGGTGCAGGCCCAGGGACTTGTCGCTGGCCAGGGCCGGGGTCACCTTCGACTCGGGGCAGCGGGAACGCGGCAGGGACCGGATCACCTTCGCCCGCCGGCGCAGTTCCTCTTTGACCTCCCGCAGCGCGTGCAGGATGTACTCGATGTCGTCGTCTTCCTCCCCGGACCGGTAGCGGTGGGCGACCGGCTCCAGCGGGCCGAGGTCGCCGGTGCCCTTCAGGTCGAACGCCAGGATCCACGACCGCGGGTCCAGGGCGGCGATCAGCAGCAGCAGCCGCAGCAGGAACGTCTTGCCCATGCGGGGGATGGACCCGATGACGACGGAGGCGAACATCAAGGTCACCTCCACCCACCGCATCCGCTGGTCGTTGCCGAACACGACGGGCTTGAACAGGTCGACCTGCCCGTCTTTGAGCAGCGGCCAGGCCGGCTTGCTGGTCTCGTTCATGGGCCGGTCGCCGACCCACAGCACCAGGCGCCCCTCGTGCTCGTCGGGGTCGCCGGACGGCCACACGCAGCCGACCTTGCGGCGCAGCCCGGAGGCCAGGGCTTCCCGCTTCTCCATGATGTCGTCGGGAGTGACGCCGTAGGGCAGATCCAGGTCGGCGCGGTAGCCGGGCCCGTCGCGGACGATCTCGCTGGTGAAGCGCATTCCGTCCATGTCGCCGCCGCGCTTGATGGCCGCCGAGATCCGCGGATTGCCGATGGAGTCCAGGCCGCGCAGCACGATCGTGCCGGTGAGCTTTTGCAGCTCGGTCCGCATCACCGCCGGGCCGATCACCGGGGCGTCGGGCTGCTGGCCGAAGTAGCCGCAGGTGAGCACGGCGCCGGCGGCGAACACCCACAGGAACGCGGGCGCCATGACGTACAGCCACAGGGCGAAGCCGGTCCCGAACACCGCGGCGACGGCGACGACCAGGCCGCGCAGCCGGACCCGGTTGCCGCGCAGCCGGGCCAGGTGCAGGTACTCGTCGACGTCCTCGGTGCGCACGGCGTGGTCGCGCAGCGGGGCGGCCTCCCGGTCCCACACCCACCGGTTGGCGGAGGCGATGAAGCGGCAGGCGCCGCGCGGGGACATCGCGGCCAGCTGCAGCCCGTACCAGGGCAGGCGCAGGCCGTGGTAGGCGGCGGCGTACCCGAGGCGGCCGGCGGCGTGCTGGGCGGCCGCGGTGAACTCGGCGCGGTCGCGCAGCCACGGGGGCATGATCGGCTTCCGCTTCTCGTCGACGACCCCGGGGCCGGGCAGGTTCGGGTTGTCGACGGGTACGGGCGTACTCGGTGTACCCGGCTGCTCGGGTACGGCGGGTACGGGTGTACCCGGGGCCTCGGTGGCGGCGGGGACGGTGGTGTCCGTCATGCTGGTTCCTCCGGTCGTTCTGATGGGCGGTCCGGGGCACGGGGCGGCCGGCGGTTCCTAGGCCGGGTACGGCCGCCCCGTGGCGTACCTACTTGCTGTGCTTGCGGCGGCGGGCCGTCTCCTCGATGCGCTCGATACGGCGCTGCAGGTCGCTGATGTCGACGTCCATGCTGGCCAGGCCGCGTTTGGCCATGCGGGCGGTCAGGGCGACGATCCGGGCTTTCTCGGCGGCGGTGAAGTCGCCGAAGGTGATGTCGTCAGCCACGGGTCGTCTCCATCTCAGGCAGAGCCGCGGTGGCGGCGAGGTAGGTGCGGGCGACGTCGGCGAGCGCGGCGGAAGCCGCGGCGAGCGCCTCGGCCTTGCCCCGCTGGTCGCCATAGGCGGCGCTCTCCGCGTGCCCGGCGAGCGTCTTCGCCCTCCCAGCGGCGTCCAGCGCCAGCGTCAGAGCCTCTTCACGGGTCATAAGTGGTCCTCTCGGGTGCGGGCCGGGACTGTCCCAGCTCCCCTCGACCGGGCCCGTGCGAGACGGGCCCGGCGGGCAGCCGGTCAGCGGCCCTTCTGCTGGAAGTCGCGCCACATCGAGCGCAGGACCAGGGCGAGGATTCCGACGGACACCGCGCCGATCGCCACCGCGACCGCGAACAGCGAGGCGACCAGGCCGACGGAGACGACGACCCCGCCGACGACGACCCACTTCCGCGCGTCGAACTCCGGCCGCGGCGCCGGGACCGGCTGCTGCTGCTGGTTGAGCAGCTGCTGCGCCTGCAGGACGGCCGCGATCAGCTTCAGCTGCTCGGCGTTGTCCGCGGCCTCGACCGCCTCCCGGGCGGCCTTCTCCAGGGCGTCGCTCATCGCGCCGGCCTCCTTGTCGAACGGGCCCGCAGTCCGGCCGCCAGACCGAGGGCGAACGCGGCGGGTACGGGCTTGACCAGCAGCTCAGCAACCGGCGTCAGCAGGGACGGGTACAGCAGGTACAGGGCGAGTACGGCGCCCAGCAGAACCCACTTCACGACGCCACCCCCGTCCCGGCGAGCGTCGGCAGCGCCTCGCGGAAGCCGTCCTGCAGCTGCTTGGCCCGGGTCTGCCCGACCCGCAACCGGGCCTTGATCTCGCGGATGGAGGGGACGTCACCGGCCAGCAGCTCGTCCTTGAACTGCTCCGCGGCCCAGCCCAGGCCCAGCTCGGTCAGCGGGTCCTCCTGCGCCGGGTTGCTCTCCGCGGCGGGTACGGGCTCGGTCGGCTCCTCGGGCACGTACTCGGCGTGTACCTCGGCCCGGGTACGGGGCGTCTCGGCGGCGAGCACCGCGGGCTGCTCGGACGGCACCCACTGCTGCGTCATGTGGTCGAGCCGGTACGTCTGCGGCTCGGGCCGGGCCACGATCGGCAGCAGCCGTACCCCGGCGGGTACAGCCTGGGGAGGCTCCGGGTACGCCTCGGGTACGTACTCCAGCTCCTTCGGCTCGTCGTACTCGGGAGCCGGTTCCGGCTCGGGCTGCCACGGGGAGGGCAGGTCGATCGTGGCGAGTGCGGAGGCGTGGCGGCGGGCGGCGAGCAGCTCCAGCAGCTTCGTGCGCTGCTCTTCGGACGCGCCGGCCTGGGCCTTGCCGACGGCGACGGACAGGCGGCGGGCGACCCGGGCGCGGCCGCGGGCGTCGGGGGCCATGTCGGCGAGCTTGGCGGCCAGGGCGACGGCCTTCACGGTCCACCGGTCGCGGGTGATCTGCTCCGCGGACCGGTCGCGGGTGGCCAGGCCAAGGCGGGACAGCAGCCGCTCGCGTACCTCACGGGCGAGTACAGCGGGCAGGGAGACGGACTCGGCGTCCGGCTTGGCGTGCCGCAGCTCGATACCCATGGCCAGGTGCCACAGGACCGCGGCGAGTACGGGGCCGACGACCGCGCGGACGGTGCCGCCGACAATGCCGCTCTCCGAGTACGCCGGGATTACCTGTACTCCGGTGATCACCCACACGAGTACACCGGGTGTACCCGGGGCGCCCTGGGTACGCAGGTTCTGCCGCGCCATCAGGGCCGTCGCCAGCAGCGCCAGCTCGGCGGCGGCGAACATCGCGGCCCGCTCCGGGGTCGACGTCATGCCCAGCTCGTGCTCGGCGAACCGCCAGCTGGTGTCCGCGCTGTACGCGGTGCAGGCGGCTGCGGCCAGGGCGGCGACCGCCACCGCGGCCGGGGTGCGGCGCAGGGGCCGCAGCAGGACCGCGGCCACGGCCAGGACGGCGACGCCGGCGGCGACGGCCGCCCACGGATGGGCCTGCGCCCACGCGGTGAGGGTGCTCATGCGCCCACCCCCGGGCGGGGCAGGGCGCGGCACTTCTCCGCGTGGGCCTGGGCGTAGTCCTGGAGCCGACGGACGACGCTGCGGTAGCCGTCGTGGCCCCACGGGTCCTCGTCGGCGTCGAACCAGAACTCGGTGCCGTAGCGGGTCCAGTCGCACAGCTCGCCGGTGCAAGCGGTGCTCAGGGTGTGGCCAAAGCCGGTGCGCCACGGGGCCGTTTTGTCGAGGACGTCGGCGGTGGCGCCGCCGACGGTGAGGTAGCGGGCGATGACGCCGGCGGGCCACTCGGCGGACTGGGTGGTCTGGGCGTTGTTCAGCATGAGTCGTCGACTCCTTCAGCGACACGCACCACACGGTGCGCGGCCAGGCAGACGCCCTCACGGTCGCCGCGGTCGACGGCGTCGACCAGGGCGGCCATCAGGGCAGGGACAGGGGGAAGGGGCCGGGCCGACCGGCCCGCCGCGCGCAAGGCGGCGGACTCGGTCGGCCGGCGCACCGGCCAGCGGGCGGTCATGCGGTTTCGCCGCGGGCGGCGGCGAGGCGGGCGGCTTCAGCGCGGGCGGCCTCGGCGGCCTCGGCGGCCTGGCGGGCGGCTTCGATGCGCTGCTGCGCCAGAGCGTCGGCGGCTTCCTGCTCCGTCACCGTCACCACCCCCTCACGCGCATCGCGCGGCGGCGGTCGGCGGCCTTACGGGGCAGCGGCGGCAGGTCGGGGGTCTTCTCGACCCGCGTCAGGTCCACCGACTCGACGGGCAGCTGGTAGCGGGAGCGGTCGACGTTGCTGTTACGGCGCGGCATCAGGCGACACCCCCCTGGCGGACGCGGCGCAGCGCCTCGTCCATGTCCGGGTCGGAGTCGCCGTCGTCGGCGGCCGTGTGGGAGGTGACGATCGGCGCCGGCATCGGCGGCACGTCCACGCCGAACGCCTGCGCCAGCAGGTAGCGGGCGACGGTGTCGTGCTCCAGCTCCGACCGGCCGCGCGGCATCGTGAGCAGCAGCTCACCGGTCTTCCGCTGGACGACCGCGCCGAAGAAGTCGGCGTCCGTGATCCCGGAGTCGATGAGGGTCACGCCCAGCTCGTTGACGAGCACGGGCAGGGGGGTGTCCATCAGGCGGTCGATGGACGGCTTGGCCACGGCCCGCGACTTCTCGGCGGCCGTCGGCTGGGAGGGAATGCCCGGCAGGGCAGAGACGTGCTGACTGATGGCATGATTCGCCATAGCGGTTCTCCTGGTGATGTCAGGAAGTTCCGTCAGGCCCCTTCACGGTGCGGGAACACCGGGTTGGGGCCGCCCCCGTTTCTGGGGGCCTATGCCCCTATCTAACAGCACCTGTTCCTACTTAGCAACACCTTCCGGAGCGAATCCGGAGCGTTACCAGCACGGGGCGGACAGCGTGCGCGTCTCACGCACGTCTCACATCCGTCTCACGGACGACAGCACGCCGACCCCCACACATGGCCTCTGACCTGTGGGTTCCTACATCGCATGGACGGGACGGAGCCTGTATGGACGGGTAGTAAACTCCGTACCCGTGACTTCCGCTCCCGCCAAGCCCCGCATCCCGAACGTCCTCGCCGGACGCTACGCCTCCGCCGAGCTCGCCACGCTCTGGTCGCCCGAGCAGAAGGTGAGGCTGGAGCGGCAGCTCTGGCTCGCCGTGCTGCGGGCCCAGAAGGATCTGGGCATCGAGGTGCCGGACACGGCGATCGCCGACTACGAGCGGGTGCTCGACCAGGTCGACCTGGCCTCGATCGCCGAGCGCGAGAAGGTCACGCGGCACGACGTGAAGGCGCGGATCGAGGAGTTCAACGACCTCGCCGGGCACGAGCACGTGCACAAGGGCATGACCTCCCGCGACCTGACGGAGAACGTCGAGCAGCTGCAGATCCGGCTCTCCCTGGAGCTGATGCGCGACCGCGCGGTGGCCGTGCTGGCGCGCCTGGGCAGGCTGGCCGGCGAGTACGGCGAGCTGGTCATGGCCGGCCGCTCGCACAACGTGGCCGCGCAGGCCACCACCCTCGGCAAGCGGTTCGCGACCGCCGCCGACGAGCTGCTCGTCGCCTACGGCCGCCTGGAGGAACTGCTGGCCCGGTATCCGCTGCGCGGCATCAAGGGCCCGGTCGGCACCGCGCAGGACATGCTGGACCTGCTGGGCGGGGACACCGCGAAGCTGGCCGAGCTGGAGCGGCGGATCGCCGCGCACCTCGGCTTCTCGCAGGCGTTCACCTCGGTCGGCCAGGTCTATCCGCGCTCGCTGGACTACGAGGTCGTCACCGCGCTGGTGCAGCTGGCGGCGGCGCCGTCGTCGCTGGCGAAGACGATCCGGCTGATGGCCGGGCACGAGCTGGTCACCGAGGGCTTCAAGCCGGGCCAGGTCGGCTCCTCCGCGATGCCGCACAAGATGAACACCCGTTCCTGCGAGCGCGTCAACGGCCTGATGGTGATCCTGCGCGGCTACGCCTCGATGACCGGGGAGCTGGCGGGCGACCAGTGGAACGAGGGCGACGTGTCCTGCTCGGTGGTGCGCCGGGTCGCGCTGCCGGACGCGTTCTTCGCGCTGGACGGCCTGCTGGAGACGTTCCTGACGGTGCTCGACGAGTTCGGCGCGTTCCCGGCGGTCGTGGCCCGTGAGCTGGACCGCTACCTGCCGTTCCTCGCCACCACCAAGGTGCTGATGGGCGCGGTGCGCGCGGGCGTCGGCCGGGAGGTCGCGCACGAGGCCATCAAGGAGAACGCGGTCGCCACCGCGCTCGCGATGCGCGAGCGCGGCGCCGAGCGCAACGACCTGCTCGACAAGCTCGCCGCGGACGAGCGGCTGCCGCTGGACCGTGCCGGGCTGGAGGCGCTGATGGCCGACAAGCTGTCCTTCACGGGTGGAGCCGCCGACCAGGTCGGCGTCGTCGTCGGCCGCATCGAGGAGATCGTCAAGCAGCATCCGGAAGCCGCGGGCTACACGCCCGGGGCGATCCTCTGACCCGCCGCGCCCCGTGCCCCGCTTCACGGCCGAGGAATTGGAGGCCGCCCGCGACCGCCTGGTGCCGGACGTCGTCGCGGACGGCCTGCGCGTGCTGTTCTGCGGCATCAACCCCGGTCTGATGACGGCCGCGACGGGCCATCACTTCGCCCGTCCCGGCAACCGCTTCTGGCCGGTGCTGCACCGGTCCGGGTTCACGCCCAGGCTGCTGAAGCCGTCGGAGCAGCAGGAGTTGCTGACCTACGGGCTGGGCATCACGAACGTCGTCGCGCGGCCCACCGCGCGGGCGGACGAGCTGACCGCACAGGAGTACCGGGAGGGCGGCCGCCTGCTGGCGCTGAAGGTGGCGCGGCTGCGGCCGCGCTGGCTGGCCGTGGTGGGGGTCACGGCGTACCGGGCGGCGTTCGACGACCGCAAGGCCCGGGTGGGTCCGCAGCAGCGGACGATCGGGGACACGCGCGTGTGGGTGCTGCCCAACCCGAGCGGGCTGAACGCGCACTGGACCACGGAGACGATGGCGCAGGAGTTCGCGCGGCTGCGGGCCGCCGCGGAGGCCGTGCGGGACTGAGGGCTCACGGCGGGTCCGTCCGCGTGCCGGCGGCCCGGAGCCGGACCTCGCCCGTCTCCTCCCGGCCGGCGGCGGCCGCAGCGGTCCGGGGCGTCCGCGGGAAACCGCCTGACCCTTCCGGAGCCTGACGGGACGTCAGGCGGTTCGTCCGGACCGTCCGGACTGTCCGGACCGCCCGGCGGCCTCGTGACGGACCGGCACTCGCCGGGGACCGGCGTGCCGAGTACGATCCGGCCAACACGCGCACGAGCGGGGAGGGCGGACGGTGGCACGGCTGACCGGCGGGGATCCCTCGCTGCTGCGGAGGATCAACTCCGCGGTGGTGCTGCACGCGCTGCGCGCCGCCGGCTGCGGGACGCTGACGGAGATCACCCGGGTGACGGGGCTGTCCCGGCCGACCGTCGAGGGCGTCGTCGAGGGACTCATGGAAGCCGGGCTCGTCGTCGAGAAGGCGGCCGAGGAGGGCGCGGCGCGGCGTCAGGGGCGGCCGGCGCGGCGGTTCCGGTTCCGGGCCGAGGCGGGGCACCTGCTGGGCCTGGAGATCGGCGCGCGCCGGATCGCCGTGCTCCTCGCCGACCTGGACGGCCGGGTGATCGGCGCCCAGACCAAGGACGTCGACGAGACGGCCTGCGCCGAGGAGCGCCTGGAACGGTCGCGCGGCGCGGTCGCCGAGTTGCTGCGCCGGGCCGGGGTCGCGCGCGGGTGCCTGCGGGCCGTGGGGGTCGCCACGCCGGGGATCGTCGAGGCGGACGGCACGGTCCGGCTGAGCACCGCGCTGCCCGGGTGGACGGGGCTGCGGCTGGGCGAGCGGCTGAACCGGTCCTTCAAGTGCCCGGTGCTGGTCGAGAACGACGCCAACGCGGCGGCGGTCGCCGAGCACTGGAAGGGGGCCGCCGCCGAGTCCGACGACGTGGTGTTCGTCCTGGCCGGGCTGAGCCCCGGCGCCGGTTCGCTGATCGGCGGGCGGCTGCACCGGGGGTTCGGCGGGGCCGCCGGGGAGATCGGGGCGCTGCACCTGCTGGGCCGGGAGGCCGCCCCGGAGACCCTGCTGTCCACCACGGACGAGCCGCTGCACCCGCTCGACGAGCAGGCCGTCGCCCAGGTCTTCGCGCAGGCCCGGGAGGGCGACCGGCGGGCGCTCGCGGCCGTCGACCGCTTCATCCGGCGGCTGGTCCACGACGTGGCGGCGCTGGTCCTCGCCCTCGACCCGGAGCTGGTCGTGATCGGCGGCTGGGCGACCGGGCTGGACGGCCTGCTGGAGCCGTTGCGGCGCGAGCTGGCCCGCTACTGTCTGCGCCCGCCGAGGGTGGCGCTGTCCCGGCTGGGCGAGGCCGCCGTCGCGACGGGCGCCCTGCGGCTCGCCCTCGATCACGTGGAGGAACAGCTCTTCGCGGTGGAGGGCACGGTGACGGCACGGCACCGCACGCTCCGGTGAGACCCGGTGCGTGCCGCCCGTCCCGGCGGCCGGTCAGGAGGCCCGGCTGTGCGGCCCGTGGTGGATCTCCACGCCGCCCGAGTCGCCGAAGGTCAGCCGGCAGGTGTCCGCGCGGTACGTGGCGACGGAGAGCGCCGCGACGCGGCCGTCCGCGATGTACCGGGTGGTGACGACGAGGACGGGCGCGCCGGGGAGCCGGTCCAGTTCCCTGGCGTCGTCGGCGCGCGCCGAGCCCAGTTCCACGGCACTCTCCCGTCCCTCCAGCTCCAGGCGCTGCAGTTCGCGCAGGACGGCACGCGCGCGCGCCGGCCCGGACGGCGTGTCGATGGCGGAGAGGTCGGGCACCGACGCGGAGGGGACGTACAGCAGTTCCGCCGCCACCGGCCGGCCGTGTGTCGTCCGGGAGCGGCGCACGGTGTGCACGGGCTCGTCGCGGCCGGTCCCCAGGGCGTCGGCGACGGCGGCCGGCACAGCCGTCCGCGCGCAGTCGACGGGCTGCCAGGCGTCGCCGGGCGCTCCCGGCCAGACGTGCTGCTCGGTGCCGACGGCCACGCCGACGCGCGGCGGCGCGACCGTCGTGCCGACGCCGCGGCGGCGCTGCAGCCGGCCTTCCAGTTCGAGCTGTTCCAGGGCCTGGCGGAGCGTGGCGCGGGCGACGCCGAAACGGGCGGCGAGGTCGCGTTCGTTGGGCAGGATCTCGCCCACGGAGAACTCCGAGTCCAGCGCTTCGCTGAGCACGGTCTTGAGGTGCCAGTACTTCGGTTCCGGCACCGTTTCCAGCTGCGTGGTCCCCACCCTGTCCTCCGCGTGTTCGCTGTGGCCCGGCGGCGTTTCGGCGCCCTTGTTTATTAAAGGTTGTTGCACTTGTCTGCGACCATAGGACGGCCCTCCCCCTTGGTCAAGACCAATCCTCGGCCCCCGCGCGCCGCGCGGGGGCGCCGTCATGAAGGGTTCACGAGGCGTTCGCACCGGGTCGTCCGCGTGGCACGGCGGCGAAGCCCCCGGCGCGGGCGGGGACTTGGCCGGGGCGGCCGGTCCGGCGGGCGCCGCCCGGCGGGCCCTAGAGTCCGGCCAGGGACCGGAGCTTGTCGGGGTTGCGGATGATGTACACCGCCTGGATGCGTCCGTCCGCGACGTCCAGCTGGAAGACGGCGTCGGGCTCGTCCCCGGACAGGGCCAGCGCGGCGGGGCCGCCGTTGAGCTCCAGGAGGCGCACGGACAGCTCCGCGACGCCCTTGCGGACGGCTCCGACGAGGAAGCGGCCCACCTTGTCGGCGCTCTCCAGCACCCGCAGCGGCGCCTTGGCCTTCCCGCCGCTGTCGCCCACCAGCCGGACGTCCGGGGCGAGCAGCTCCATCAGCTCCTCCAGGTCGCCCCCGGCCGCCGCCGCGAGGAACCGCTCGGTGAGGGCACGGCGCTGGACCGGGTCGACCTCGTAGCGGGGCCGCCGTTCGTCGACGTGCCTGCGGGCGCGTCCGGCGAGCTGGCGCACCGCCGTCTCCGTGCGGTCGAGCATGGCGGCGATGGCGGCGTACGGGTAGCCGAAGGCCTCCCGGAGGACGAACACCGCCCGCTCCAGCGGGGACAGCGACTCCAGGACGACGAGGACCGCGAGGGAGACGGAGTCGGCGAGCACGGCCCGCTCGGCGGCGTCCGGGACGGTGTTCCCGAAGTCGGTGACGTACGGCTCGGGCAGCCACGGGCCGACGTACGTCTCGCCCCGCGCCTTGATCTGGCGCAGCCGGTCGATGGCGAGGCGGGTGGTGACGCGCACCAGGTAGCCGCGCGGCTCGCGCACCTCGCCGCGGTCGGCGCCGGACCAGCGCAGCCAGGCCTCCTGGACCACGTCCTCCGCGTCGGCCACGCGCCCCAGCATGCGGTAGGCGACGCCCAGGAGGACGGAGCGGTGCTCCTCGAAGACTTCGGTGGCGGTGTCGGTGGTCACGGCCCCATCCCAGCGGACGGGTCCGGCCGTGTCCAGGCGAGGGCACGGGCCGGGCGCGGCCGGGACCGACGCCGGCGGGCCGCTGCCGCGACGCCCGCGCGGGGGACGGGGCGGGAGACGGGGCGGGGAAAGGAGCGGCCGGCAGGGGGGACGCCCGGGGACGGGCCCGTCCGCCCCTGCCGCGCCCCGTTGTTCACCCGCGGTTTGCGTGCGCGCCGCGGCGCACCGGTAGGTGTGGCACCGCACACTGGCCGAATCCCGTCCCTGGAGGCGCAGCCATGTCAGACCGTCCGCTCCCCGGCCGTCGCAGCGTCCTGCGCGGCTCGCTCGCCGCCTCGGCGGCCCTGACCCTGCCCACCGCCCTCGGCGCGGCACCGGCGTTCGCCCGGTCCGGGCGGCCCGTGGCGGGCTGGGGGGTGCAGACGGGTGACGTGACCTGCGACTCCGGTCTGGTGTGGGTGCGCTCCGACCGTCCGGCCCGGATGATCGTCGAGACGTCCGCGACCGAGTCGTTCCGCAACCCGCGCCGCCTGTACGGTCCGCTGCTCGGCGCGGACACGGACTTCACCGGCACGACCCGGCTGCGCGGGCTGCCGCCGGGCGAGCAGATCCACTACCGCGTGCTGCTCGCGGACCCCGACGACCCGCGCCGCACCGGTGAGCCGGTCACCGGCACGTTCCGCACGGTGCCGGCCCGGCGGCGCGACGGGGTGCGCTTCCTGTGGTCGGGCGACCTGGCGGGGCAGGGCTGGGGCATCAACCCGGACCTCGGCGGCTACCGCATCTTCGACGCGATGGCCCGGCTGGACCCGGACTTCTTCCTCTTCAGCGGCGACACCGTCTACGCCGACGGCCCGCTCGCGCCGACCGCCGCGCTGCCCGACGGCGGCACCTGGCGGAACATCATGACGGAGGAGAAGGCCGAGGTCGCCCAGACCCTGGCCGAGTACCGCGGCAACTTCCGCTACAACCTGCTCGACGAGAACCTCAGGCGGTTCAACGCCCAGGTCCCGGCCATCGTGCAGTGGGACGACCACGAGGTCCGCAACAACTGGTACCCGGGCCAGGTCGTCGCGGACACCGACACCCGCTACACCGAGAAGAGCGTCGACGTCCTGGCCGCCCGGGCCCGGCGCGCGTTCAGCGAGTACTACCCGGTCTCCACGCTGCGTCCGGGCGCGCGTGAGGGCCGCGTGTACCGGGTACTGCGGCAGGGTCCGCTGCTGGACGTGTTCGTGCTGGACATGCGGACGTACCGCAACGCGAATTCGGCCGGCGACCAGACCGTCGACCCGCAGGGCATCCTCGGCCGGGAGCAGCTGGAGTGGCTCAAGCGGGAGCTGTCGCGGTCGCGTGCGGTGTGGAAGGTGATCGCCGCCGACATGCCGATCGGCCTGGTCGTGCCCGACGCCACCGAGGGCAGGCCGAACTTCGAGGCCGTCGCGCAGGGCGACCCGGGCAGGCCGCTCGGGCGCGAGCTGCAGATCGCCGAGCTGCTGCGGTACGTCAAGCACCGGCGGATCACCGGCACCGTGTGGCTGACGGCCGACGTGCACCACACCTCGGCCCAGCACTACCAGCCGTCCCGGGCCGCGTTCGGCGACTTCGAGCCGTTCTGGGAGTTCGTCTCCGGGCCGCTCAACGCCGGCGCCTTCCCGGCCAGCGCGCTCGACGACACCTTCGGTCCGGAGCGGGTGTTCGTGAAGGCGCCGACCGTCTCGAACGTCTCGCCGGCCGGCGGCTACCAGTTCTTCGGCGAGGTCGACATCGACGGCGACAGCGGGGAGATGACGGTGCGGCTGCGCGAGCAGGACGGCACCGTGCTGTTCACGAAGGTGCTGCAGCCGGGCCGGGTCGGCCAGTGACTCCCCCGCCGCCGCTTCCGCCCCGTCCGGGTGCTGCGGGAGCGGCGGCCGACGGGGAGAAGCCGTACGCGGTGCCGGACGGCTTCTCCCCGCACGAGCACGCCGAAGTCCGCACCCGGGTCGCCGGCCGCGACGTCGGGCTGGTCCTCCCGCCGGCCCACGGGTCCTGGCTGAACCGGATCGCGTCCGGGTCCGCAGCCCCGCGCCGCTCCGCCCCGGACGGCACCGGCCACCGCGCCCACGACGAGCGGAACGCCGCCGGCGCCGCCTGCGTCCGCCGGGGGAACGGTCGCGCGGGGCCGAGGACCCGCTTCGCACCCGGATCGCCGTCCGGCGTCGAACGCGAAGTGCTGCCGGTCGCGCAGCGCCATGGGGTGGGCACGCTGGCGTCGGGCCCGCTCGGGCGACGGCTCACGGGACGCGTCCGCACGGGCGAGCGGAACGAACTGCGCCGCGCCGGCTTCTTCCAGCACCTCAACGACGGGCACCGCCTCGACGCCGTCGAGCGGTTCGTCCCGCTCGCCGAGGAAGCGGGCTTGCCGCTGACCCGCCTCGCCAGGGCGTCCGCGACCGCCCACCCCGGCGTGACCAGCGCGCTCGTCGGCCGCGCACGATGAGCCACCTCGACGACCTGTTCGCCGGCGTCGCCGTGGCGCTCACCGACGACATCCTCGACCGCCTGCCCCGTCCGGTCCGCCCATCCGACGGGCGGCACGTCGATTGCGCGGCCGGCGATGCGAGACGAGCCACCAGCCCGAAGGGCGCCGCACGCCGGTGCCGTCCCCGGGGCGCGGCACGCCCGTGTCCGTGCGGGCCGTGGTCCGTCGACGCCCTCTCGCGCCGGAGTCCGCGGCGGGCGGACCGCGCCCGGGGCCGACGCCCGCCGCGCCCTGCGGGCGGTGTGGCGGAAAAGGGGCGGCCCTTCCGTCCCCCTTCCGCCACGCCACACCAACCGAAAAGACGACAAAAGGCACAGATGCAGCTTTACTTCTAGGTCACAGAGCGTTCGTGATCACGCAACACCATTCCTTCACAGTGGCTGTATGAATCGAAAAATGTCTGGTGTGACCCGCATGAAGCACGGCCGGCCCGTACACCACTGGCGGCGGGACGTGGTCGAGCTCGCCGCCCTGTTCACGGCGGTCGCGGTCGCGGACACGGCGGCGAACCTGGTGGGACACGGCCCCGACGGCCCGGAGCTGCTGGTGGTCTCGGCGGTCGTGCTGATCGCCACGGCGGCCTTCCACACCTGGTGGGCACGGCGCCACGGCCATGCGCCGCCGGCGGACGATACCGGTGCCCGGCCGCCGTCCGGCGGGCGGCGGGCCGGGCCGTCCGCCCCGGGCGACGGGGCGGACGGAGCCGCGGACGGGGAGTGCGCGCTGTGGCGGATGCGGACGACGGTGAAGGACCAGCCGGGGTCGCTGGCCGCGCTGTGCACGGCCCTCGCCGGACGACGGGTCGACATCCTCAGCCTGCAGACGCATCCGCTGGCCGCGGGCACGGTGGACGAGTTCCTGCTGCGGGCCCCGGCCGGGCTCGCCGGGTCCGAGCTCACCCGGACCGTGTCGCTGGCGGGCGGCGCCGACACCTGGATCGAGCGGGCCGACGCCCACGACCTGGTGGACGCGCCGACCCGGGTCCTCGGACTCGCCGCCCGCACCGCCCTGGACCCGGCGGAACTGCCGCTGGCGCTGCGGCAGTTGCTGGGCCGGTGCACGATCCGGTCGCTGCCCGCCGCACCGGCCGGCGTCGGCCGGGAAGCGCGGGCCGTGCCGGCGGACGGGGTCCTGGAGGACACCGTGATGCGTCTGCGCGCGCCGGAGGGCGGGGTGATCACCGTGGAGCGGCCGTACCTGCCGTTCACGCCCACCGAGTTCGCCCGGGTGCGGGCGCTGGTGGAGCTGGACGCCCGGCTCGGTCCGCGGGTCCCGCGCGACCGGGACGTGCTGACGCTGCCCGAGGGCGGCGCCATCACCGTGCGCCGGGCCGGCCCGGACGACGTGGAGGCCGCCAGGGCGATGCACGAGCGGTGCTCGACGCGGACGCTGGCGATGCGCTACCACGGCCCGGTCGGCGACGCGGACCGTTACCTGGACCACCTGCTCAGCCCGCGGTTCGGCCGCACCCTCGCGGTACAGACCGCGTCGGGCCGCGTCGTCGGGCTCGGCCACCTGCTGTGGGACGGGGACGAGACGGAGGTCGCGCTGCTCGTGGAGGACGCCTGGCAGCGTCGCGGCATCGGCGGCGAACTGTTGCGCCGGCTGGTGGCGATGGCCACCGAGGCGGGCTGCGAGAGCGTGTACGCCGTGACGCAGGCGTCCAACACCGGCATGGTCGCCGCGATGCGGGGCCTCGGGCTGCCCCTCGACTACCAGATCGAGGAGGGCACCCTGGTCGTCACGGCCCGGCTGCGGGAGGCCCCGGCCGACTCGCCGCTGCCGTACGACGAGGCGCGGGAGCCGTACGGGGAGCGGGTCGCGCGGGACTGAGACGCGGTTGCGCGGTGCCCCGCCAGGGGGAACGGCCCGGCGTCCGCCGGGCCGTTCGGCGTACCGGCCGCCCCCTCACCGCCTCGTCGGCGCCGGCCGCTCCCCCAGCGCCCGGTCCAGGTCGGCCCACAGGTCCTCGACGTCCTCCAGGCCGGCCGACAGGCGCAGCAGCCGGTCGCTCACCCCGGCGCCGCGGCGGTCGTCGGCGTCGACGACGCGGTGGCTGATCGACGCCGGGTGCTGGATGAGGGTGTCGACGCTGCCGAGGCTCACGGCCGGGGTGATCAGCCGGACGCCGCCGACGACCGCGTGCGGGTCGCCGCGCACCTCGAAGGAGACCATCGCGCCGCCGATGCGCGGGTAGTGGACGCGGGCCACGCGCGGGTCGCCGGCGAGCCGGCGGGCGAGTTCGGCGGCGTTCGCGGAGGCGGCCCGCACCCGTACCGGGAGGGTGGCGAGTCCGCGCAGCAGCAGATAGCCGGCCAGCGGGTGCAGCACGCCGCCCGTGGCGAACCGCACCCGCCGCAGCCGCCCCGCGAACTCCTCGTCGCAGGCCACCACGCCCGCCATCACGTCCCCGTGCCCGCCGAGGTACTTGGTGGCGCTGTGCAGCACCAGCCGCGCGCCCTGCCCGGCGGGGCGCTGCAGCACCGGCGTGGCGAAGGTGTTGTCCACCAGCAGCGGCACGGACCCGCATCCGTGGGCGACCGCCCGCAGGTCGAGTTCGGCGAGCGTGGGGTTGGCCGGGGACTCGACCAGCACCAGCCCGGTGTCCGGGCGCAGCGCGTCCGCGATGCCCGCCGGGTCGGTCCAGGTGACCTCCGAGCCGAGCAGCCCGGCGGTCAGCAGGTGGTCGCTGCAGCCGTACAGCGGCCGCACGGCCACGACGTGGCGCAGGCCCGCCGCGGCCCGGACCAGCAGGACGGCGGTCAGCGCGGCCATGCCGCTGGCGAACGCGACCGCGGCCTCGGTGCCCTCCAGGCGGGCCAGCGCGGTCTCGAACCGGGCGACGGTGGGGTTGCCCAGCCGTCCGTAGACGGGCGGGCCCTGCAACGCGGCGCCCGTGGTGGCGAAGGCGTCGAGGCGGGCGGCCTCGCCGCGGCTGTCGTACGAGGGGTAGGTGGTGGACAGGTCGATCGGCGGGGCGTGCAGCCCGTGCCGGGCGAGGTCGTCCCGCCCGGCGTGCACGGCCTCGGTGGCCAGAGCCCTGGGCGCGGTGGCGCGTGCGCCGTCGGGCGACGCGTGCGTGATCGCTGGGTCCATGGACGCCAAGGGTGAACACCGGCCGGGCCGGTGGGCGGGAATCCCGTGCTACGTTCGGCGCATGACCGAGTCCGTCGTACTGGATCCGGTGGATCTGCGGCTGCTGCGGCTGCTGCAGAACGACGCCCGGACCACGTACCGCGACCTCGCCGCGCGAGTCGGGGTGGCGCCGTCGACCTGCCTGGACCGGGTGACCCGGCTGCGCCGCTCGGGCGTGATCCTCGGCCACCGGCTCGAAGTGGATCCCGCCAAGCTGGGACGAGGGCTGCAGGCGCTGCTGTCCGTGCAGGTCAGGCCGCACCGGCGGGAGTTGGTGGGGCCGTTCGTGGAGCGGATCCGGGCGCTTCCGGAGTCGCGGACCGTCTTCCACCTGACCGGGCCGGACGACTACCTCGTCCACGTCGCGGTCGCCGACATGGCGGATCTGCAGCGGCTGGTCCTGGACGAGTTCACGGCCCGGCGCGAAGTGGCGCGGGTGGAGACCCGGCTGATCTTCCAGCAGTGGGAGTGCGGGCCGCTGCTGCCGCCTTCGCCCTCGGCTCAATCCGGATGACGCGCGGCGGACCTCGTACGAGGATGGTCCGCATGTCACAGACCAACAGCTCGCTGCCCCGCGAGGTCGCCGACGCGTACGTCGACGACCTCATCGCCCTCGACCCGGTCACCGGCACGTACCTCGGCGTCCCGGAGAGCTCCGGCCGCCTGCCCGACTTCTCGCCCGCGGGCCGGGAGGCGCTGGCGCAGCTGGCGCGGACCACGCTCGCGCGGCTCGACGAGGCGGAGCGCCGGCCCGGCGCGGACAGCGACGTCGAGCGCCGGTGCGCGCGCCTGCTGCGCGAGCGGCTCACCGCGGAGCTGGCCGTGCACGAGGCCGAGGAGGGCCTGCGCTCGGTCGGCAACATGGGCACGGCCGCGCACGCGGTGCGCGAGGTGTTCACCGTGACGCCGACGCGGACGCAGGAGGACTGGGCGGCGATCGCCGAGCGGCTGCGCGCGGTGCCGGCCGCGCTGGCGGGCTACCGGGAGTCCCTCGCCCTGGGCCTGGAGCGCAAGCTGTACGCGGGCCCGCGGCCGACCGCCACGTTCGTCGGGCAGCTCGGCGAGTGGGCGGACACCGGCCAGGGGCGCGGCTGGTTCGAGGACTTCGCCGCCGCCGGGCCCAACGCGCTGCGCGCGGAGCTGGACGAGGCGGCCCGGGGCGCGACCGCGGCCGTGGCGGAGCTGCGGGACTGGATGCGCGACGTGTACGCGCCGGCGATCGAGGGCGCCCCGGACACGGTGGGCCGGGAGCGCTACGCCCGCTGGTCGCGCTACTACAACGGCACGGACCTCGACCTGGACGAGGCGTACGCCTACGGCTGGTCCGAGTACCACCGCATCCTGGCCGAGATGCGGCAGGAGGCCGAGAAGATCCTGCCCGGCGCCGCCACCCCGTGGGTGGCGCTGGCCCACCTCGACGAGCACGGCCGGCACATCGAGGGCGTGGACGAGGTCCGCGACTGGCTGCAGGGCCTGATGGACCAGGCGATCGAGGCGCTCGACGGCACCCACTTCGACCTGGCCGAGCGGGTGCGCAGGGTGGAGTCGTGCATCGCCCCGCCGGGCAGCGCGGCGGCGCCCTACTACACGCCCCCGTCGGAGGACTTCTCGCGCCCGGGCCGCACCTGGCTGCCGACGATGGGCCAGACCCGGTTCCCGGTGTACGACCTGGTGTCGACCTGGTACCACGAGGGCGTCCCGGGCCACCACCTCCAGCTCGCGCAGTGGGTGCACGTGGCGCGGGACCTGTCCCGCTACCAGGCGTCCGTCGGCATGGTCAGCGCCAACGCCGAGGGCTGGGCGCTGTACGCGGAGCGCCTGATGGACGAACTGGGCTTCCTCACCGACCCGGAACAGCGGCTCGGCTACCTCGACGCGCAGATGATGCGGGCCGCCCGCGTGATCGTCGACATCGGCATGCACCTGGGGCTGCCGATCCCGGCGGACTCGCCCTTCCACCCGGGCGAGCGCTGGACCCCGCAGCTGGCGCAGGAGTTCTTCGGGGCGCACAGCAGCCGTCCGGCGGACTTCGTGGAGAGCGAGCTGACCCGCTATCTGACGATCCCCGGGCAGGCGATCGGCTACAAGCTCGGCGAGCGGGCCTGGCTGCTGGGCCGGGAGAACGCGCGCAGGCGGCGCGGCAGTTCCTTCGACCTGAAGGCCTGGCACATGGCCGCCCTCTCGCAGGGCTCGCTGGGCCTGGACGACCTGGTGGACGAGCTGTCCCGGCTGTGATCAGCGCCGGAAGCCCCCTTCGGAGCCGATGACCTGACCGGTGACCCACTCCGCCTCGTCCGTGGCGAGCCACGCGATGAGGCGGGCGGGGTCGTCGGGCATGCCCCACCGCCCGGCGGGGAACATCGCGGCGATCGCGTCGTACGCCTCGCCGGTCAGCCAGCCGGTGTCGACCGGGCCGGGGTTGACCGTGTTGACGGTGACCGCGTGCTCGGCGAGCGCCGTCGCCAGCGAGCGGGTGATCGAGGCGAGCGCGCCCTTCTGCAACGCGTAGGCGATCTCGCCGGGCATGCCGCCCGCGATGTCCTGGCCGGAGGTCATCATCACCACGCGCCCGCCCGGGGTGCGCGGCGGCAGTGCGGCGCGCTGCCGGGCGTAGGCCTGGACCAGCAGCAGCACCGAGCGGGTGTCGACCGCCCAGTGGGCGTCCAGCGTCGCGGCGTCGATCGCGTCGAGCGGGCCGTCGGAGCCGTTGAGGGCGTGGTTGGCGACCAGGATGTCGAGCCGGCCGCCGAGCGCCTCGGTGGCCCTGGCCAGGAGTCCGGCCGGCGCCGCCGGGTCCGCGAGGTCGCCGGGCTCCTCGACCACCCGGGCGTCCGGGTCGCCGAGCGCCGCGCGCACGGAGGCGACCACGTCCTCGATCCGGTCGGCGCCCCACGGCATGGCGGCGTCGTGCGGCACGTGGTGGTGCAGGCAGACGCTCGCGCCGTACGCGGCGAGCCGCCGGGCCACGGCGTGGCCGATGCCGCCGCGTCTGCTCGCCCCGGTGACCAGGGCGGTCCGGCCGCGCAGCGGCAGGGGGTCGCGGCGCAGTTCCTCGGGTGCGGGATTCGGGAGTCGGGACACGAACGACCATGATGGGCGGCGGGCGGGCGCGGCGCACGTCATTATCGGCGGCCCGGCGTCCCCCGGCCGCCGGGCTCACCCGACGCCCCGCAGCCGCAGCGTCGACCCCGAGCGTCCCTTCACCACCTCCACCTGTGCGTGGATCCGCCGCCGCAGGTCGGCGACGTGGCTGACGATGCCCACGCTGCGGTCCCGTTCGCGCAGGGAGTCGAGCACGTCGAGGACCTCGTCGAGGGTCTGGTCGTCGAGGCTGCCGAACCCCTCGTCGATGAAGAGGGTGTCCAGCCGGACCCCGCCGGCCTCGTCGGTGACGACGTCCGCGAGGCCGAGGGCGAGGGCGAGGGAGGCGAAGAACGTCTCACCGCCCGACAGCGTCGCCGTGTCGCGCTCCCGCCCGGTCCAGGCGTCGACGACGTGCAGGCCGAGGCCGCTGCGGCCGCGTCCGGTGCGGTCGTCGGAGTGGACGAGGGTGTACCGGCCGGACGACATGCGCTGCAGCCGTACGGTCGCGGCGGCGGCCACCTGCTCCAGCCGGGCGGCGAGCACGTACGCCTCCAGGCGCATCCTGCGCTCGTTCTCCGCCGAGGTGCCCGCGGTGAGGCCGGCCAGGCGGGCCACGCGGTCGTACTCCTCGCGCAGCGGCGCCAGCCGCCGTACGCCGGCGGCGGCGCGGGCGGAGAGGCGGTCCAGCCCGGCGCAGCGGCGGGCGGCCGCGGGGCGCGCGGAGGCGGCCTCGCGCAGCCGCCGGGCCGCGGCGGCC